>CANHGF010000330.1 GCA_947460065.1 Comamonadaceae bacterium | reverse complement strand
CCTCGGCCTCGACGGTTGGACAGCCGCGCGAGTCCCAGACCGCGCGGGCGCGCACAGATTCGATGAAGCTCATGGCGACAGTTCCTTCAGGGTGATGTCCAACACTTCGCTCAGTTGTCGGGGCGGCTGCCGCAGGCCCTGCGTGGCAGCGCGGCGCACCATATCACGCCGGCCGTCGTCGGTGAGGTACTCCACGGGAGATTTGCCGTCCACCCGCGCCAGCAGCAGTGCCGGCAGCAACTGGGCAGTGCGCTGCTCGAAAGCGGCAACGGGCTCCCAATCCACAGCACCCAGGTAGGCCTGTGCCAGTTGCACAAAGGACTGGCCCAGGGCGCTGGACTGGGCAGGCAGGTGCACCGCCTTGAGCAGCAGGTGGTTCAGACAAAAGGCCAGGTCGAAGGCGGGGTCGCCATACCAAGCGCATTCGGCGTCCAGGAACACCGGTCCCCGGGGACCGCAGAGGATGTTCTTGGGGCTGATGTCGCCATGCACCAGGGCCAGCTGGGTCTGGGCCGTCTGCGTGCACAGGCGCTGCAAACAATCAGCCAGGGCCGGATGGCGCTGCGCCGTGGCCAGCAGGTAGGGCTCCAGGCGCAAGGAAAAGAACTCGGCATCCGTCTTGAATCGGCGTGCCAGGCGCTCCTGCCGGGCTGTGCGCCGGTGCATCCTGCCCAGGCAGTCGCCCACACTGCGTGCGAATGCCGGACTGACCTGGCCCTGCAGCAGGAGTTGCTTCCACACAGGATGCTGGGCCGGCTCCAGAAAGGACATGAAGAAGACGCCCGCCTCCTCGTCGCGGCCCAGCATGCGGGGCATGTGCTCGGCAAACTCGGCTCCCAACTCGTTGAACCAGGCGTACTCATACGCATTGCGAGACAGTGGCGCTTCCCAATGGGCCGCCACCTTAAGCTGGCTCAGGGCCCGCTTGGCGCAGATGCTGTGGTCTTCAAAGTCGATGCGCCAAATGTCCGATGACACGCCGCCGGTCAATGGGCTCATGGCCCGTACCGTCTGCCCACCACCCAGACCGAGCCGGCGCACGATGGCCACAAGTTCGCTGTTCATGGCGGGCAATGTGCTTTCGGGCTGGGCCATGACAGTGCCTACCGGGGCTCGGCGACCACCGGGCTGCGCAGCACGCCTATGCCTTCGATCTCGATCTCGACCACATCGCCAGGCACCATGGGACCCACGCCCTGTGGCGTGCCGGTGATGATCACATCACCAGGACGCAAGGTGATGGCCTGGCTGAGGTAGGACACAAGGTAGGCCACATCAAAGACAAGGTCGCAGGTGTTGCTGCTTTGGCGCACTTGACCATTGAGGCGGGTCTGGATCGCCAGGTTGCGGTGGTTCAGGCCGGTAGCGATCACCGGCCCCAGGGGGCAGAAGGTGTCAAAGCCCTTGCCAATCAGCAGACAGCCGGCCTCCATTTCGGGGAACTGGATGGAACGTTCGCTGACATCGTTGGCGCAGGTAAAGCCCAGGATGTGCTGTTCGACATCGGCCGCAGCGATGCGCCTGCCCCCCTTGCCGATGACCACCGCCAGCTCGCACTCAAAGTCCAGGCGCTGGCCCTCATGTGGATAAACAATGGCCTGGTCCGGGCCGATGGCCGCGCTGTCGGGCTTCATGAAAGTGGCGGGTCGCTCAGGCAGCGGATGGCCCGTCTCCTTGGCATGAGCAGCGTAGTTGAAGCCTACGCCGAAGATGCGCGGCCGCTCCACCGGGCACAGCAGGCGCACCTGTGCGTCATCGTCAATGTGGTCCGTGGGCTCGATCTGCTCGAAAGGCAGGCCCTGCAGGCGCCGCCACTGGGTGGAGGAAATTTTCTGGCCATAGTGGATGTCTGCGCCGACGGCATAGCGCCCGATGATCATGGGGTGTCCTTGGGAGGTGGTGGGATGGGTTTTCAGGCGCCCGATGGTGGAGCGGTCAACCCCTGCGTGATCTGTGCATCGTCGAGTGGGCCGTCAAAGGCCAGCGCGCGGCACGACAGGCTCAGGGGCTGGCCGCCAGGTTCGACGCGCAGGGCCTGATGCAGACAGGGATTGGCCGTCATAACGCCCCAAGGGCTGACGTACCAGTCGGGATTGCCGGCGCCCGTACAGGCGCTCAGGGCTACTCCGGCCACATGGCCGCCTCCCACCGCGCCCATGGACACCTGCCAGGACGGCGCAGACTGTGGCGCGCTGGCAGGGGCGCTGCGGATTTGGCCGCCGTGGATGGGTGCCATGCCCGGCCCGATGCGCGCATTGAACCAGGCGTGTCGCGTGGGTCCGATGCTGACTGGATGGTTCACGGCAGACAACTCAGAACGCAGGGTCAGCTGGAAGGCGCGGCAGTCGGCCAGGTGGCGCACCCGGATCAGCCGGGTTTCGTCCAGCACATGCCGGCCCTGCGGCGCACCCCACTCGCGGGGACCCAGCCACCGCAGCTGCTGGGTGATGAGCAGGCCATCACCATCCTCCTGCGCTTCAAGTTGGGTCTGCGCGATGCGTCCAGGAGCCCGCCCCTGGAACACATCGTTGACATAAAAGTTGTAGCTGTAGACCTCGGTGCGGTAGAGCGCGGGCACGTGCAGGTCCACATGGTCAGCGGCCACCCAGATGGAGTGGTGGTGGGGATGGTCGGAAGGGCTTTCACTGGTGAGGGCAAAACCCGCCGGACTGAAGACCGGGAACAGATAGGCCCGGTGGGCGCCCTGGGTCAGACCGAAGACGGTCTGACCGTTCCAGGTCACCAGCGTGCGGATGCCCGCAGCCGTAGCGCCCAGGGGCAGGGCGATGTCTTCGCTGCGAAGGGCAAAGCCCATCACGTGTCCCTCACCGGGCGGCCAGGATGCGGCCCACCATGGCTTTGGTGTCCGCGCTCTTGTTGCCGAATTCGTCGAACAGGGGGCGTGCCGCCGCAAACCACTTGCCTGATTCTTCAGCCGAAAGCTTGTGAACCGTGACCCCTGCCTTGACCAGATCGGCCAGTGCCTCATCGGTCTTGGCGCGGTTATCCCTGCGCTGCTCGGCAAACACTTCCTTGGCGCTCTGGCGCACCAGAGCCTGTAGGTCGGGCGGCAGGCCATCCAGCCAGCGGGCGTTGACCCTCACCGCCTTGGGCAGGAACCAGTGGTAGCTCAGCGTCAGGTGCTTGGCCTGCTCGAACCACTTAAAGCCCCTAATGGAGAAAAAGTCGGCCTCCACAGCATCGATCACGCCGGTGGAAAGCGCGGTGTACTGCTCAGCATATGGCAGGGGAGTGGGGTTGGCGCCCAGCCGACGCCAGAAATCCACCCAGACTTTGATTTCTGGGACACGGATCTTCAGTCCCTTGAGGCTGTCGAGGTTGGTGACAGCTCGTTTGGACAGGATGTGGCGAAAGCCGACCTCGGCATAGGCCACGAACTCTACGCCGGTCTTCCTGCGCGCCACCGCAGACACCTCGTCACCCAGAGGGCCCTGCAAGATTTTGTCGACATGCGCCTCATCCTTGAAGATAAAGCCGGGGGCCCCGCCGGTGGCGGCGATCTCAGGCGCGACCGATTCTTCCGTATCCGGCCCGCCCACGGTGCCCTGAATGGTGCCGATGCGGCTTTGCTCGATTAGCTGCGTGTAGCTGCCGAGCTGACTGCCTGGGAAGTGCTGAGCATCAATACGTCCGCCGCTGCGGCTGTTCAGAACATCACACCACTTCTGTATGGCCAGGGTCAAGGGCGCGCCGAT
>CANHGF010000329.1 GCA_947460065.1 Comamonadaceae bacterium | reverse complement strand
TCAAGGAAGCGATAGTCGAGCAGGCCCTGCGCGTCTTCCCCGAGCAACTCGACCAGGGCAAAGCCCAGATCCATGGAATGGATCACCGTCGCGTAATTCATGCGTTCGCGCCAGGTCGAGGAGGGCCTGGGGTCGCTGCGGGTTCCAATCAGCAGCACCCCGGCGGTGCGGCCCTGCTCGTGCAGCGGGTTCAGGCAGAAGGCGCCCAGCGGGTCCTCTTGCATATTGGCCTGCGGCAACAACTGCGCTATGCCCCTGCGTTGGAGCGCTTGGCCAGTGCGCAGCACGGTCTGCACGTCGGCCATCAAAGCGCGCTGAAACGGCTCGAGCTGCTCGGACGCTGCCGCATCGGTGAAAGCGGCGCTGGCCTGATTGCAAAACGACTCAGGCCGGCCTTCCCACCAGACCATCATCGGCAGCGGACTGGATTGGCTCAGATCGATGGCCGACTGCAGGGCGGCTGGGCGCGTGCCCGGCTTGCCCAGCCAAGCATCAGCTTGTAGGCCAAGGACAGTTGCCCCTGGCTCGGCGCGCGTAACTGGCATCAGGTGACATCCTTCTCTGCACGGGCACCGCTATTTCAGCGGGGGAGCCGCAGAACTTGATTGTCAATCTGAATAGCTTAGTTCGATCAGCTCATCCGTAGCGTATGCCGGTGCAGGCCGCGCCGGCCCGGCACAGCGGCCTCTTCACTCTGGCTGAATATTGGCCGTCTTGGCCAGTCGGGCCCATTTTGGAATTTCGCTCTGGATGAAAGCGCGCAGGGGTTCGGGCGCCATCGGCATGGGCGACAGGCCAAAAAAGGCCAGCCGGCCCTTGACCTCGGGCTGCTGCAGGGCCAGTTGTACCGCGGCGCTGAGCTTGTCGGCAATCTCACGCGGCAAGCCGGGCGGGCCGGCGACGGCGATCCAGCCGGTGATGTCCTCAAAGGCCGGGTAGGTATCGGCAATCGGCGGCCAGTCGACCATGGGGCTGCGCTTGGGCGTGGTCAAGGCGATGCCGCGCAATGTGCCTGCTTTGACATGGGCCAGCACGCTGCCCAGGTCGGCAAAGGTGAAGTCCACCGCGCCGGAGAGCAGGTCATTGACGGCCAGCGGTGTGCCCTTGTAGGGCACGCCGGTCACGTCCAGGCCGGCCACCTTGTTGAGCAAAGACCAGCTGATTTGGGTGCTCGAGGAGCCATAGCTCGCGTTGACCTTGCCCGGCCTTTGCTTGGCCCAGGCGACGAATTCCGGCAGCGTCTTGGCCGGATGGTTGCTGCGCACAATCAGCGCGGTCACGCTGTCGGCCACGCCAGCTACCGGCGCCAAGTCCTTGGCCGGGTCATAGGGCATGGTTTTGAGCAGCGAGACATTGGCCGCCAGTGACGAGCTCGAACCAAAGAACAGGGTGTAGCCGTCGGGCGTGGCACGCACCACCTCCATGGCGCCGATGTTGCCGGCCGCGCCGGGCTTGTTGTCGACCACAAAGCTTTGCCCCAGGTTGCTCGACAGATGCTGGCTGAGCACGCGGGCAGCCACGTCCGAGCCCGAGCCCGGTGGGAAGGGCACCACCAGCCGCACCGAGCGCTGGGGGTAACTGCTGGGCGATTGCGCCAGGGCCGGTGTCAGCCAGGCGCCGGCCAATACGCTGCCCCATGCGATGGCGGCCATGGTTTGAAAGCTTCTTCGTGCAAGGTTCATGATGTTGTTTCTCCCTCGGTGTTTTTATTTCAGCTGGGTGGCCAGGATGGGCCCATCAAGCGCGGCGCAGGTAGTCCATGCTCAGGTCTTCAAAGCGCGGGCACCCCAATTGCGCGATCACCTTGTCGACCTCGTTGTTCAGGATACCGATGGCCCGCCCCACGCCGGCGCTGCCGGCAGCAGCCACCGAATACATCATGGGTCGGCCGCACAGCGCAAAGCTCGCGCCCAGGCAGCGCGCCAGCACGATATCGCTGCCGCGGCGCACGCCGCTGTCCAAAATCAGCGGGGTACCGGGCACGGCGGCATGAATTTCGGGCAGCATCTCCAGGGGCGATACGGTGCGGTCGAGTTGGCGCGAGCCGTGGTTGGAGACGATCAGGCCGTCGGCGCCGAGCGCTACCGCCTGCCGGGCATCGTCCGGGTGCAGTACGCCCTTGACCAGCAGCTTGCGCGGCCACCAGCGGCGCAGTTTTTCCAGGCTGTGCCAGGTGTTGTTCGATGCCGGGGTGAGCTTGCCGAACATATCGGCCACGTCATCGGCCTTGGCCCCGGCGGCCGCATAGGGTTGCCAGTTTTGCATCATCGGATGGCCGCCACTGCGCAGGTAGTCCAGCGTCCAGCGCGGGTGCAGCAGGGCCTGCATGGCGATGGAGGGCGTGAGCTTGAAGGGCCGCAAAAAGCCGTTGCGCCGGTTGCGCTCGCGGTTGGAGTTGACCACCACGTCCACCGTCAATACCAGGGTGCTGATACCGGCGTCGCGCACGCGGCCCACCAGGTGTTCATTGATGCCCTCGTCCAGGGTGCGGTAGAGCTGAAACCAGGCATGGTCGGGCGCAATACGCGCTGCCGTCTCCAGCGATTCATTGCTGGCCCCGGACATGATGTAAGGGATGTTGTGGCGCGCCGCCGCCTCGGCAAACATGGCATCGGCCCCGGGCCTGAACATCCCGGCCAGGCCCATGGGCGAGATGCCCACCGGCGTGCTGTAGCGCCGGCCGAACAGCTCGACCGACACGTCGCGTTGGCCCACATCCACCATGAAGCGCGGCAGCATGCGCCAGCGTTCAAAGGCCTCGCGGTTGTTGCGCAGGCCCAATTCGTCGTCGGCGCCGCCTTCGATGAAGTCGAAAGCCATGCGCGGCAGGCGCTGACGCGCCATGGTCTGCAAATCTTGGAGATTGATGACTTGGTTTAGCTTCATGGATGGCTCAGTAGCGGGGCACTGGGCCTGGCGCTGCCGCATCCGTCGGGCCCCCGAGCCCACACTTTAGGTGGGGCAGGGCTTGCCCATCTGTCCTTTCAGGGACAGACTCGGGTGACCCGCCCCAGAAAAAGCCTGCCAAGCGAGGGCTTTGAATGCGGCTGGATTGTGGTTCAATTAGTTTAGATCTAAACTAATTGCAAGGTATTTCGGCAGCGCATCTTCTCTGCCGATTCGCCTCATTCAAGGAGTGCGCATGAAGATTGTTTGCATCGGCGGCGGGCCGGCCGGCCTGTACTTTGCCCTGCTGATGAAACAGCAGGACGCCGGTCACGACATCACCGTGGTCGAGCGCAACAAGCCCTACGACACCTTTGGTTGGGGCGTGGTGCTGTCGGACGCCACCATGGGCAATATGCGTGACTGCGACGCGCCGACGGCCGCAGCCATTGAGCAGGCCTTCAACCACTGGGACGACATCGAACTGCAGTTCAAGGACCAGGTGATTCGCTCGGGCGGTCACGGCTTTGTGGGCATCGGCCGCAAGAAGCTGCTCAACATCTTGCAAGAGCGCTGTGAGGAGTTGGGCGTCAAGCTGGTGTTCGAGGCCGAGGTCGACAGTGATCTGGACTTCCCCGATGCCGATCTGATCATCGCCAGCGATGGCGTCAACTCGCGCATCCGCAGCCGCTACGAGGCGGTCTTCAAGCCCGACATCGTGGTGCGGCCCAACCGCTTCATCTGGCTGGGTACGCACAAGCTCTACGACGCCTTCACCTTTCTGTTTGAAAAAACCGAACACGGCTGGTTTCAGGCCCACGTCTACAAGTTCGACGAGAACACCACCACCTT
>CANHGF010000328.1 GCA_947460065.1 Comamonadaceae bacterium | reverse complement strand
TGAGGCTCTGGAGGTGGTGGGCATGGACGATCCTATCGAGGTCGCCCTGCGCCGCAAGAAAAATTCCTCCATGCGTTTGGCCCTGCAGCAGGTCAAGGACGGCGCAGCGGATGTGGCCTTGTCGGCTGGCAACACCGGCGCGCTCATGGCCATTGCCCGCTATGTGCTCAAGACCCTCGATGGCATAGATCGTCCGGCCATCGCCACTCAACTGCCCAATGCCGCCGGATCAGCGACCACTGTGCTGGATCTCGGAGCCAACGTCGACTGTAGCCCGGAGCATCTGCTGCAGTTTGCAGTCATGGGTTCAGCCCTGGTTTCTGCGATTTCCGGCCGGGAGGCGCCCACCGTGGGGCTGCTTAATATCGGTGAAGAAGTCATCAAGGGCAGTGAAATCATCAAAAAAACCTCTGAATTGCTTCGATCTGCTGCCAAAAACGGCGATTTGAATTTTTACGGGAATGTGGAAGGCAATGATATTTTCAAGGGGACGACAGATATCGTGGTCTGTGATGGCTTTGTCGGCAATGTTGCCCTCAAGGCCAGCGAAGGTCTCGCAAAAATGATCGGTGATTTCATCAAGGATGAGTTTTCTCGCAATATCTTCACAAAAATTGCAGCTATCGTTGCTCTTCCTGTTTTAAATTCCTTTAAAAATCGAGTTGACCACAGGCGCTATAACGGTGCAGCCCTGCTTGGGCTGCGCGGCCTGGTGTTCAAGAGTCATGGTTCGGCTGATGCATTGGCCTTCGAGGCAGCACTGACTCGCGCTTATGATGCGGCCGTTCACGGCTTACTTGACAAGGTCAGGCAGCGAATAGCGCATGCCGCTCCTTTGTTGGGTTCTGCCGCAGCCGCGCCTCAAGCGCTGTCGGGCCAAGCTGGCTGATTTAGCTTTGAACCGCATGAGCGCTTGTTTTTCACTTCGGATCTGAGACCATGAGTCGCTATTCCCGCATCGCCGGCACCGGCAGCCACCTGCCGCCTCGGCGCCTGAGCAACGCGGACCTGGCCGCCGAGCTGGCGGCTCAGGGGGTGGAAACCTCGGACGAGTGGATCGTCGAGCGCACCGGCATCCGGGCTCGGCACTTTGCCGCAGAGGGCGTCGGCAGCAGCGACCTGGCAGTGCAGGCTGCTCGCCATGCTCTGGAGGCGGCCAGTTGGCAGGCGCAGGAGCTCGATCTGATCATCGTTGCCACCTCCACGCCCGACATGGTGTTTCCGTCGACGGCCACCATGGTGCAGCACAAGCTGGGCATCGCAGGCTGTCCTGCTTTTGATGTGCAGGCCGTGTGCACCGGTTTCATATACGCCTTGTCGATAGCCGACGCGATGATCCGCGCCGGCTCGGCAAAAAAAGCCCTGGTCATCGGCGCCGAGGTGTTCAGCCGCATCCTCGATTTCAAGGACCGCACCACCTGCGTGCTGTTCGGCGACGGCGCTGGTGCGGTGGCTCTTGAGGCATCTGATCACCCCGGCTTGCTGGCCACCGACATCCATGCGGACGGAAAACACCGCGATATCTTGTGCGTACCCGGTCATGTTTCGGGCGGATCGGTTTTGGGCGACCCGGTGCTCAAGATGGACGGGCAGGCGGTGTTCAAGCTGGCCGTCGGCGTGCTGGAGGAAACGGCCCGCACCAGCCTGGCCAAGGCCGGCCTGGAGGAAAGCGCCATTGACTGGCTGATTCCGCACCAGGCCAATATCCGCATCATGCAGAGCACGGCGCGCAAGCTCAAGGTGCCTATGGAAAAAGTGGTGGTCACGGTGGACCAGCATGGCAACACCTCTGCCGCCTCGATTCCCCTGGCTCTGGACCTTGCGGTGCGCGACGGTCGCATACAGAGGGGCCAGACCCTGATGCTTGAGGGCGTGGGCGGTGGCTTCACCTGGGGCTCGGTGCTGGTCAAGTATTGAACATTCAACGATGGAATCGAACAAAGCTGGCGGGCCTGCAGACATGAGCCTGATCGGAGCGCACGAACCATGACAACATTTGCATTTGTATTTCCCGGCCAAGGCTCGCAATCGGTGGGCATGCTGGACGCTTGGGGCGAGCACCCGGTGGTCAAGCAGACCCTGCAAGAGGCCTCCGACGCGCTGGGCGAGGACATCGCACATCTGATCAAGGAAGGCCCCAAGGAGGCGCTGGCCCTGACCACCAATACCCAGCCGGTGATGCTGGTTGCAGGGGTGGCCGCTTACCGCGCCTGGTTGGCCGAAGGCGGCGCACCGCCTGCCGTGGTGGCCGGTCACTCGCTCGGTGAATACAGCGCGCTGGTGGCCGCTGATGTGCTGACCTTGGCGCAGGCCGCCCCGCTGGTGCGCTTGCGCGCGGCGGCCATGCAGGAAGCTGTGCCGGTGGGCGTGGGCGCGATGGCGGCCATCCTTGGGCTCGATGCGGCCCGGGTGATCGAAGGCTGCGCCCAGGCACAGGCCACTTTTGGTGCAGGCAGCGCCGAGGTGGTCGAGGCGGTCAATTTCAATGATGCCGCGCAGACCGTGATCGCCGGCAGCAAAGCCGCCGTCGACAAGGCCTGCGAGATGCTCAAGGCCCTGGGTGCCAAGCGGGCTTTGCCCCTGCCTGTCTCCGCCCCCTTTCATTCCAGCCTGATGAAGCCGGCCGCCGAAAAGCTGCGCGACAAGCTCGCCACCTTGAGCCTGGGCGCGCCGCGCATCCCAGTCATCAACAACATTGACGTGGCGGTGGAAGATGGCGCCGAGCGCATCCGTGATGCGCTCTACCGCCAGGCCTTCGGGCCGGTCCGGTGGGTCGAGTGCGTGCAGGCCATCAAGGCGCGCGGCGTGACCGCCTTGGTCGAATGCGGTCCCGGAAAGGTGCTGGCCGGCATGACCCGCCGCATTGACGCCGAACTGACCGGCGTTGCGCTTTACGATCCAGCCACATTGATAGAAGTCAAAGGACTCCTCGCATCATGAATGACAAGCAAGTGGCCCTGGTCACCGGCGCTTCGCGCGGCATAGGCGCTGCCATTGCACGCCAGCTCGCGCAGGACGGGTTTATCGTCGTCGGAACTGCCACCACCGAGGCCGGTGCGGTCAAGATCAGCCAGGCGCTGGCCGGTTTTGCGGGCAGCCGCGGCGCGATGCTGGACGTCAACGACGCCCAAGCCGGCGCCGCCTTGATCGACGCCATTGTCAAAGACCACGGCGGACTACAGGTACTCGTCAACAATGCAGGCATCACCCGCGACACCCTGGCCATGCGCATGAAGGATGAGGATTGGGATGCGGTGCTGGACACCAATCTCAAAGCGGTGTTTCGCATGAGCCGTGCCGTCATGCGTCCCATGATGAAGCAGCGCCACGGTCGCATCATCAGCATCACCAGCGTGGTCGGCGCCTCCGGCAATCCAGGTCAGGCCAACTATGCTGCCGCCAAGGCGGGCCTTGCTGGCATGACCCGGGCGCTGGCACGCGAATTGGGCAGCCGGGGCATCACCGTCAACTGCGTGGCGCCGGGTTTCATCGAGACTGACATGACCGCTGCCTTGCCTGAGGAGCAGCAAAAAGCCCTGCTGGGCCAGATCCCCCTGGGCCATTTGGGCAAGCCCGAAGACATCGCCCATGCGGTCGCCTATTTGGCCAGCGCGCACGCCGGCTATGTCACCGGTCAGGAAGTCCATGTCAACGGCGGCATGTACATGTAAAGTCTGGTCCCGCCGGGCTGCTTGAGCGCAGCCCGTCGTCAATGGCTAAAATCACCTTTTATTCCACCACCCTACGAGGGATTTATGAGCG
>CANHGF010000327.1 GCA_947460065.1 Comamonadaceae bacterium | reverse complement strand
GTGTGCCACTGGGCTACTGGATGTTGCGCAGGCCGCTGGCCACTTTGCGCACTCATCTGGCACTTTGAGAGCCGGCCATGGCGCTGCCTGCACTGCGAGAAGAACTCGACCTCCTGCCTGGGCCAACTCTGGCCGATGGTCAGCCGAGTTGGACGCTGCATGATCCTGCGCGTAATCTGTTTTTCCGAATCGACTGGCCGACCTTCGAGGTCATGCAGCGCTGGGGGCTCGATGACGAAGAAGCCATCGCGCACGACATCAGCCGCAGCACAACACTGCAAATGAGTGCCGAGGATGTCCGGGCAGTGATCGAATTCCTCAATCACAACCAAGCCATTAAGCCGGATGGGCTGAGTGCACGCCAAATGGCTGACAGGATGGGCGACAAGCAAGGTGGCTGGCTGAAGTGGCTACTGCACCACTATTTGTTCTTCAGGGTTCCCCTGATTCGCCCAGACGCTTGGCTCAATCGGTGGAGCGGGGTGGCAGCATTTTTCTTCACCAGTGGTTTTGCTTGGCTCACGGCCGCAGCACTGGCGTGGGGCTTGTCGAACGTGGTCCGTCAGTGGGACCGCTTCATGGCAGAGTTGGTCGACCTGTTCAACTGGGAGGGGCTGCTGATCTACGGCCTAGCGCTGTTTGGCGTTAAGTTGCTGCACGAATTGGGCCACGCATTTACCGCCAAGCGCTACGGCTGTCGCGTGCCTGCAATGGGGGTGGCCTTCTTGGTGATGTGGCCCATGGCCTACACCGATACCAACGACGCGTGGCGTCTGACACAGCGCGCCCAAAGGCTCAAGGTGGCGTCGGCTGGCATCATCACTGAGTTGGCGATTGCGGCGTGGTCAACCCTGGCCTGGGCCTTGCTGCCCGATGGCGCACTTCGCTCGGCCTGCTTCGTTTTGGCCACCACCAGCTGGATCAGCACACTGCTGATCAATGCCAGCCCCTTCCTGCGCTTTGACGGCTACTTCATCTTGTCGGATGCTTTGGATATGCCCAACCTGCACAGCCGCAGCTTCGAGTTGGCACGCTGGAAGCTTCGTCAGTGGCTGTTCAATTTGGGCGAGGAGCCGCCCGAGTTTTTCTCGCCGGGCGCGCAGCGCGCTCTGGTGCTGTTTGCGTGGCTGACCTGGATCTACCGGCTGGTGGTCTTCGTTGGAATTGCCTTGCTGGTTTATCACTTTTTCTTCAAGCTGCTGGGTATCGTGCTTTTTATCGTGGAGATCGCCTGGTTTATTGCCTGGCCGATCCGCAGCGAGATACAGCAATGGTGGAAAAGACGCGCCGTGATTGCCGTGCGCATGCGCTCGGCGCTAAGCCTTTTGCTGATCGCGGGTTTGATGGGCACGCTCATGGTGCCCTGGCCAGGACGTGTGTCTGCATCGGCGATGCTGCGCCCGGCAGAGAGCTGGCCCGTGTTCTCGCCGTCTGGTGCCTTGGTCAGCGAATTGCCCTTCAGTGAAGGTCAGCAGGTAGCGACTGGGGCCCTGCTGGTTCGGCTGCATGTGCCTGATCTTGCGCTCAAGCGAGCGTCACTACAAGCCAGGATCGATGCGCAGCAATGGCAGGCAGCCAGTTCCGGACTGGACAGCGAATGGCAAAAGCGCATGTTGGTCAGCCAGGAAACGCTGCAGACGCTGCGCACCGAGATGACGGGTCTGCAGACCGAACAGTTGCAGTTTGCCCCACGCGCACCGTACAGCGGCCAACTGCGCGACCTGCACCCCGACCTGCAGGTCGGACAGTGGCTTAGCGGCAAAGAAAAAATTGCAACCCTCGTGCGCGAGGGAACGCCTTGGGTTGTAGAAACCTGGTTGGACGAGGAGGCGGTTCAGAGGCTGCGCGTCGGAGATCGGGCGGTGTTCATGCGTGACAGCGGCCAGGGCCCTGTGCTTGAGCTCACCGTCAGCAGCGTGGATCGCGATGCCAGCCGCCTCTTGCCTCGCAAAGAACTCGCTGCACCGGCTGGCGGGCATGTTTTGATCCGCGAGCGCAAGGGAGTCTTGATCCCGGAGCGGGCGATATATCGCGTGCTTTACAGCATCGATGACTTACCCCCCACATTGACAGGCGCCCAATGGCGAGGCACTGTGGTGACCCAGGTCCAGGCGCAGGCTCCGGCGTGGCGCTACCTGCGCAATGCAGCTGCCGTGATGGTGCGCGAGTTCGGTTTTTAAACCGCCGCGGCTTGATGCGCAGGTTCAAGCCCAGTTCCCGCTAGAGGCCAGTTGGGCATCAGCCCGATCGAGCACAGGCCTTTCCAATGCCGCTAAGGTGTCGACCTGCGCCAATTCAGCGGTCTCGAGGTCGCCCGGCCCGCTGATGCGCCCTTTCAGTTCACTCACCGTCTCAAAAAGCAATGGATTCCGTCACACAAATTCTTTTGGGCGCCTCGATAAGCGTAGCCGCCATGGGACGCCGCACGGCACTTTGGAAATCGGCCGTGTGGGGCGGTGTAGCCGGCTTGTTGCCCGATCTGGATGTGTTGCTGGACCACGGCGATCCGATCCTGAACATGATCCGCCATCGCGCCGAAACCCATTCCTTGCTGCTGCTGGCGCTGTTTGCCTTGCCCATGGCTTGGGTGGCGAGCCGCATCCACCGTCAGCCGCAACTCTATAGCCCTTGGTGCTGGGCACTGATGCTGGCGCTGGTTACCCACCCCTTGCTAGACCTGATGACGATTTATGGCACCCAGGTGTTCCAGCCTTTCTCCGACGAGGCCTATGGTCTGGGCAGCATATTCATCATCGACCCGGTGTATTCCCTCGCTTTGCTGATCGGGGTGCTGGCCGCTTTCTGTGTCAAAACCATGGGTAAGGCCTTGACGATCAACGGTTGGGGCTTGGTCTTGAGCAGCGCATATTTGGCCTGGAGCGCACTGGGCCAGGCCTGGGTCATGCATCACGCCCGCCAGTCCTTGCAGGCTCAGGGCTTGCCCAGTCAGCAGTTGTTGGTCACGCCCGCGCCATTGAGCACCTTGCTGTGGCGCGTGGTGGCCATGGACGGCGAACGCTTTCATGAAGGCTTTTATGCCTTGATGGATGGCGCCAGGCCGGTGCGCTTTGTGGCTTATGAAAGAGGTGCCGCTTTGGCCGCGCAAAACGCAGAGCACCCCCAATTGCAGCGCCTGGCCCGATTTACCGACGGCTTCTACAAGGTCGCTGACCAAAACGGGCAGTTGGTGATCACCGACTTGCGCATGGGGCAAGAGCCCGCCTACGTGTTTTCTTTTGACATTGGCCCGCCGCTGCAAGGGGGCTACAGCCACCCCGTGGCGCAGCAGCAAAGCCGCCGCCTGGAGGTAAAGGCCGGTCTCAAATGGTTGGGGCAGCGCATCATGGGTCAAGACGTGCCGCCCCCGAGCACTGGGCGGTGAGATCGCCCGGCCGGCCAAAGCACCGTAAGCTTTGGTGGCCCGCCCGTTCGCAGGTGGGCCATGCCTTGTCGGCGCGGTGGCTGAGCTAAGCCCCCGGCTTCGCAGGTCTCAGCGCCCGTAGATCTTGCCCAGCAGCGCCAGCAGTTGCGCGAGCTCTGCTTCAGAGAGCGCGGCCGTGGCTTGGCGGTCGGCGCGCTCGGCCGCCTCACGGGCCTTGCGCAGCAGGGAGCGTCCTGGCGCCCTCAGGTGCAGACCCAGCGCCCGTCCATCGCACGGGTGGGGCTGGCGCTCAATCAGGTCGCGGTCCTGTAGCTGTTTGACCAGACCCACCAGATTGGACGAAGGCATGTCGAGCATCGCGCACAGCTGGGTGGAGGTGATACCGGGGTT
>CANHGF010000326.1 GCA_947460065.1 Comamonadaceae bacterium | reverse complement strand
CGTGTCGCAGGACTTCATGGCGGTTCAATTCTTGAAATAAGCAGGCTGTAAATAGTTTTGATTTTTAAAATCGAGGTGGTGAGCACGCAGGCTCTACCGTGCTTACCCGGGGGATGGGGCCACGGGTAGATCCAATGTCGCCCCCGCTCAGCCTGGCCGCGCGTAGATGCAAGGACACCCCAATGGGTCTATCAGATGCCAGCGAAACGGTTTTGTCCTTAGTCCTCGTCTCATACATGCCTGGGAAGGAGCGAACGAGGGATAACCCATAAAACGTTCATTGATCGAACGCAATCGATCGAAGATCGCCAGTTGCAGGTTGCCGCGTGCGCCGCCTGTACCGGCCGCTCGCCTACAGTCGCGGTCGCTGAATCCGCTTGCAAGCGCTCGGATGGCGCGCCCGGTCCAGAGACTTGGCCTGACCCTCAATTTTTTTGGAGACTCTCATGAAACAAGCTCTGACCACATTGTTTTTGGCCAGCACCCTGGCCTTTGGGGCCCATGCCCAGGACATCAAGTTCGCCAACATCGTCGAGATGTCCGGCCCCGGCACCACCTCGGGCACCATGTTCAAAAACGGCGTGGAAATGGCCATCAAGGAGATCAACGCGGCTGGCGGCATTTTGGGCCGCAAGATCAGCTACACCAGCGAAGACACGCAGACCAACCCCGGCGTGGCCAAGGGCCTGACGCAAAAGGCGGTGGACAACGACGTGTTCGCCATCTTCGGGCCGGTCTATTCGGGCTCCATCATGGTCTCCATGGCCGAATCGCGCCGCGCCGAGGTGCCCAACTTCACCGGCGGCGAGGCTTCGGCCATCACCCAGCAGGGCAACCCTTATGTGTTTCGCACCGCTTTTGGCCAGAGCATTTCCTTCCCCAAGCTCGGCCGCTACATCAACGCCAAGTCCAAGAAGCTGGCCGTGATTTATGTGAACAACGACTTCGGCAAGGGCGGCCAAGCCGCCATCAAGCAGCTGCTCAATGGCTCGCCCACGCAGATCGTGGCCGAGGTCTCCACCGAGTCGGGCCAGGTCGACTTTTCCGCCGCCGTGATCCAGGCCAGGCAGTCGGGCGCCGATGCGATCTTCGCCTACACCAACGAGGAAGAATCGGCCCGCTTGCTGCGCGAGCTGCGCAAGCAAGGCTGGAAGCAGCCCATCATTGGCGAGACCGTGCTGACCAGCTCCAAGGTGGTCGAGCTCGCCGGTGAAGCGGCCAATGGCGCCGTGGCCCACGTGGGTCTGACGGTCGAAGCCCCGCAGCTGCAGGCCTGGGGCAAGAAGTACCAGGCGGCTTACAACACGGTATCCGACCACAACGGGGTCAAGGGCTACACCGCGGTCTACATCCTCAAGGCTGCCATTGAAAAAGCCGGCCGCCTCGACCGCAAGGCTGCAGCCGCTGCGATTCGCAACAGCTGCTTCAGCGCCAAGCAGCACCCCGGCGTGCTGATGGATGTGTGCTTTGACGACAAGGGCGACATCGACCGCGAGAGCTTCATGACCGAGGTGCGCGGCGGCAAGGTGGTGGTGGCCGAAACCCTGCCTGCGCTGAACAAAAAATAAGCTCTGTAGAAAAAATCCTGCCATGTCTGATCAACGTTTCGTGCTGGCCGGTGTGATGGGCTGGCCGGTGGACCACAGCCGCTCGCCCGTCATCCACAACCACTGGATTGCCAAGCACGGGCTCAAGGGCTCGTATGTGCAGCTGCCGGTCAAGCCAGAGCTGCTGGAAGACGCCATTCGGGGCCTGAAAGCCCTGGGCTTTGCAGGATGCAATGTGACGGTCCCGCACAAGGTGCGGGCCATGGAGCTGATGGACGAGCTCCATCCCGTGGCCCGTCGCATGCAGGCCATCAACACCATCGTGGTGCGCGAGGACGGCAGCCTCTACGGCATGAACAACGACGGTGCCGGCTATGTGCAAAGCCTGCGCGATGCCGATTCCGCCTGGCGCGGTGATGCCGGCCCGGTGCTGCTGCTGGGCGCCGGCGGCGCAGCGCGCGCGATTGTGGTGGCGCTGCTGGACGAGGGCGCACCCGAGATCCGCATCTGCAACCGCACCCGCGACAAGGCCCAGGCCCTGGCCGATGAGTTTGGTCCGCTGGTCAAGGTGGTGGACTGGGCTGAGCGCGAAGACGCCCAGGCCGGCGTGAGCCTGCTGGTCAACAGCACCACGCAAGGCATGCACGGCCAGACCCCGCTGGAACTGCGGCTCGACGCGCTGCCGGCTCAGGCCCTGGTCTCGGACGCGATCTACATTCCGCTGGAAACCCCGCTGCTGGCCGCCGCCCGTGCCCGGGGCCACCGCACGGTCAATGGCCTGGGCATGCTGCTCAACCAGGCGCGCCCGGCTTTCAGGGCCTGGTTTGGGGTGATGCCCGAGATCACACCCGAGCTGCGGGCGGCCATCCAGGCCACGTTCTAAAAAGACAGCACCCATGCGAGCGATCGATCTGCCCAAGATCGACGGGCATTGCCACGTCCTCGATCCGGTGCGCTTTGCCTACCCTCAGGAAGTGCCCTACCACCCGCGGGGCCAGGAGATCGGCACGGCCGATTACTTTGTCCATGTGATGAAGGCCTATGGCGTCGAAAAGGCGCTCTTGGTCGGGCCGAACTCGGGCTACGGCACCGACAACCGCTGCCTCCTCGATGCGCTGGCGCGCTACCCCGAGCGCTTCAAGGGCGTGGCGGTGGTCCCTGCGCATTGCACCCTGGCCGAGCTTGAGGCCTTGCAGGCGCAAGGGGTGGTGGGCATTGCCTTTAACCCCGCCTTGCATGGGCTGGGCTACTACGCAGATATTGATGGCCTGCTCGAACGCCTGGCCACGGTGGGCATGTGGGCGCAGTTCCAGGTCGCCGGCGACCAACTGGCCGAACTGCTGCCGCGCCTGAATCGCTTGCCACTTGCGCTGATGGTCGACCATTGCGGCCGGCCGGTGCTGGCCGATGGTCCTGATGCACCCGGCCTGCGGGCCCTGCTCAAGCTTGCCGAAGGCGGGTGCACCCTGCTCAAGCTCTCGGGCTTTGCCAAGTTTTCGCAGCAAGGCTACCCCTTCGAAGACTGCCGCGCGCAGGTGCTGCGCCTGCTGGCAGCTTTTGGGCCCGAGCAATGCATCTGGGCTTCGGACTGGCCCTATCTGCGCGCCGACTTTCGCCTGGACTACGGCACCTTGCTGGCCCTGGCCGACGACTGGTTCACCGAGGGGCAGCGGCGCCAGATCATGTGGGACACACCCTCCAGGATTTTCAAAGGGTAGGCGAGCGATGACCGACTTTCTGCAACTGTTCTTCAGCGGCCTGGCCACGGGCAGCATTTACGCCCTGGCCGCGTTGGGCTTTACCTTGCTCTGGCAGGCCTCGGGCACGATCAACTTCGCGCAGGGCGAGTTCGTCATGCTGCCGGCCATCGTCATGGTGATCATGCTGCACCAGGGGGTGGCCTTGCCGCTGAGCTTTGCGGTGGCGGTGCTGGCCTCGGTGCTGGTGCTGGGCTGGCTCTTCAAGCGCGGCCTGGTCGATCCACTCTTCAAGTATGGCATGATGCCCATCGTTGTGGCCACCATTGGCCTGTCGATCGCCATGCGCAACGGTGTGCGCGCCGGCTACAGCGCCGAGCCCCAGCCCTTTCCGCAGATCTTTCCCGACAAGATTTTTGAGGTGGCGGGCGTCACGGTCTCGGCCAGCGACATCGGCACCTTTGTCTTTGCGCTGGCCCTGGTGCTGGTGGTTCAGGCCTTTTTGAGCCGGACGGTCACCGGCCGCGCTATG
>CANHGF010000325.1 GCA_947460065.1 Comamonadaceae bacterium | reverse complement strand
GCCATAGACCTCGACCACTTCGGGTTCGAGCTCGCGGGCGATCAGATCGCGCGGCGCGCCCTCGCACATCTTGCGCCCATGGTCGAGCACGATCAGGCGGTCGCACAGGCGCTCGGCCTCGTCCATGAAGTGGGTGGTCAGCAAGATGGACTTGCCCTGCTGCACCAGTTGCTGCAGACGCTCCCACATCAGGTGCCGCGCTTGCGGGTCCAGCCCGGTGGTCGGCTCGTCGAGCAGCAGCAAGTCTGGGTCGTTGACCAGCGCGCGGGCCAGCGACAGGCGCCGCTTCATGCCACCCGAGAGCTCGCTGATGCGCGCCTGCGCCTTGTTGGACAGTGCGGCAAATTCCAGCAGGCGCGGAATGCGCTCGCGTATCACCGCATCGGGCAGGCCGAAGTAGCGGCCGAACACCAGCAGGTTTTCAGCGCAAGAAAAGTCGGGGTCCAGGCTGTCGAATTGGCTGACGATGCCCAGGCGCGCCTTGATGGCCCGGCTGTCGCGTGGCATCTGCAAATCGCCGGTGGCACTGTGGAATATCACATGGCCTTCGTCGGGCGTGGCCAGGCCCAGGCACATGCGCACCGTGGTGGTCTTGCCGGCGCCGTTGGGGCCGATCACGCCCAGGCATTGCCCAGGTTCGATGTCAAAGGACAGCTGGTTCACCACCGTCTGGTCGCCATAGCGCTTGCTGAGTTGGCGCACCGAAAAGACAGGCTTGGACATGGGTGCGATTGTGCCTTGCGGGCCTGGCGCCGCCGATAATCGTGGGCTTACTCATCTGCACCGCTGAAAGCCTTACATGACCACCCTAGGAACACCGCTGTCTGCCACCGCCACCAAAGTCATGTTGCTGGGCTCGGGCGAGCTGGGCAAGGAGGTGCTGATCGCGCTGCAGCGCCTGGGGGTGGAGACCATCGCGGTGGACCGTTATGAAAATGCGCCCGGCCAGCAGGTGGCCCACCATGCGCGCACCATCACCATGAGCGACCCGGCGCAGCTCAAGGCCCTGATCGAAAAAGAAAAGCCGCACCTGGTGGTGCCCGAAATCGAAGCCATTGCCACGCCCATGCTCGAGGAGCTGGAAGCCGCCGGCGTGGTGCGTGTGATCCCCACCGCCCGGGCCGCCCGCCTGACCATGGACCGCGAGGGCATACGCCGCCTGGCTGCCGAAACCCTGGGCCTGCCAACCAGCCCGTATGTGTTTTGCGATTCGCTGGCCGAACTGCAGGCCGCGATCGACGGCAAGATCGGCTACCCGTGCATCGTCAAACCGGTGATGAGCTCCTCCGGCAAGGGCCAGAGCAAGATCGGCGGCTCGGCCGATGTGGAGGCCGCCTGGGACTACGCCATGGCCGGTGGCCGGGTCAGCCACGGGCGGGTGATCGTCGAGGGCTTTATTGATTTTGATTACGAAATCACCCAGCTCACGGTACGCGCCCTGGGTGCTAGTGGCCAGATCGAGACGCATTTTTGCGAGCCCATTGGCCATGTGCAGGTCTCGGGCGACTATGTGGAGAGCTGGCAGCCGCATCCCATGCATCCCAATGCGCTGGAAGAAAGCCGCCGCATCGCCAAGGCGGTGACCGACAACCTGGGCGGCCAAGGCCTGTTTGGGGTGGAGCTGTTCGTCAAGGGCGAGCAGGTCTGGTTCAGTGAGGTCAGCCCGCGCCCGCACGACACCGGCATGGTGACCTTATGCACCCAGTGGCAAAACGAGTTCGAGCTGCACGCCCGCGCCATCCTGGGCCTGCCGGTGAGCACCGCCCTCAAGAGCCCGGGGGCCAGCGCGGTGATTTATGGCGGCGTCGATGCCAGCGGCATTGCGTTTGATGATGTGGAAAAAGCCTTGCAGCTGCCGCAGACCGACTTGCGCCTGTTCGGCAAGCCCGAGAGCTTTGAAAAGCGCCGCATGGGCGTGGCCCTGGCCTACGACGCGGACGTGGAGCAGGCGCGCGTGCGGGCCAAGCAGGCAGCGGCTCTGGTGCGCCCGCGCGCGGCCTGAGGCTGGCCCGCCTCAGCGGCTGGCCAGCCGGCGCGAGGCGATTTCGAGCAGGCCGTCGAAGATCAGGTTGTCCACCAGCTCAAAGGGCAGTTGCATGCTGGGGATCATTTTCCAGCCGGCGCCGCCGGTCATGATGCAGGTAGGCATTTGGCCGCAATGGTCCAGCACGTTCTCGACCATGCGCTCGATGGCACCGGCAATGGCAAAAGTTCCGCCGCTGGTCAGTGCATCACTGGTGTTGGTGGGAAAGTGCTTGACCTCGCCGGTCGGCACATGCAGCCCCGCGGTGCCTGATTCCAGGGCCCGGAGCATGATGCCGTGGCCGGGCAGGATCAGCCCGCCCAGAAAGCGGCCCTTGGCATCGATGGCTTCGACGGTGACCGCCGTTCCCACCATGGCCAGTACGCAGGGGGTGTGTTGGCCGCGCGCGACCAGGCGGTGGTGGGCGCCGATCATGGCCACCCAGCGGTCGGCGCCCAGCCGGGCCGGATGGTCATAGCCGTTGCTCAGGCCTGCTTCCTGCGCACTGGGCACCACCCAACTGGGCACGGTATCCCACTGTTCGAGTTGGTCCATCACCCGGCGTTTGATGGGGTCGCCCGCAACGATGCAGCCCAGGATATGGTCGGGCGGGCTCAGGCCCTGCCACTCCTCCTCGGCCAGTTTTTCAATGTTCTCCAGGAACACCGCGCCCTGGGCCAGCAGCCGCGCACCTGGTTGGGGGGCTTGATAGACCGCCCATTTCAGTCGGGTATTGCCCACATCGAGGGCGAGAAAAGTCATAGCTAAGGGCGCATGTGTGGTGGTGACGGGGTCCGGCGCAAGGCCGGATTCAGTTTTGCCGCCAGGGCAAACCTCGCAGGCGCCAGCCGCCGATGCGGCCCCGGTGAGCCTGGGCATCGGGGTCGCCCTCGAAGCCTTCAAGAATGTTGTAAGCGTGTACGCCCAGATCGGTGGCACGCCGAGCTGCTGCGATCGAGCGCACCCCGCTGCGGCACAGCAGCACGGCCTTCTTGCCACCGGCTGCTGCCACGATGCCCGCATCGAACTGAGGATTGGGTTCCATACCCGGCCACTGCTTCCAGGCCATGGCCACGGCGCCGGGCACGAATCCCACCCATTCGCGCTCGGCATCGCTGCGCACATCGACCAGCACGGCCTCCCCGGCCTGCACCCAGGCCCAGGCCTGCTCGGGGCTGATGTCGCCGGCATAGCCCGCGGCCGCTGGCGGCTCTTGCGGCGGTGGGGTGGGGCTAATGTCCTTCGTCATCACTGTGATTTTGCCTCAGCCCTAAGATCCTTCCCGCCATAAGCGAAGGGTTTATTACAAGCAGCCTCAGTTCGCCCATAAATTTTTTTCAGGGCGGGTTCGGCTGTGTACGTAAAATCCCTCTTTGCCTTAGGCTCGGCTATTTGTCACAATTTCCTGTTCCCCAGCGAGTCAATTAGGAGACACCCAATGACCCAGTCCACCACCGGCCGTCGCGGCCTGCTCAAAGGCGCCGCAGTCGCAGCCGGCGCCATGTCGGCCCCGATGATTGCATCGGCCCAGACCACCACCTTCCGTTTCCAGAGCACCTGGCCTGCCAAGGACATCTTCCACGAATTCGCCAATGATTTCGCCAAGAAGGTCAATGACATGGCCAGCGGCCGCCTGAAGATCGAGGTGCTGCCCTCTGGCGCCGTGGTTCCTGCTTTTCAGTTGTTGGACGCGGTCAACAAGGGCACGCTTGACGGCGGCCATGGTGTGGTGGCCTACCACTACGGCAAGAACACCGCCCTGGCCCTGTGGGGATCTG
>CANHGF010000324.1 GCA_947460065.1 Comamonadaceae bacterium | reverse complement strand
CCGGAATCGAACCGGCACGCCTTGCGGCGGGGGATTTTGAGTCCCCTGCGTCTACCAATTTCACCACCCGGGCGGGGGAGGGAATGAAATTATGGCACAGTGCTGTCCATGCAATTTCAGACCATCGAAGACGCCATCGGCAAGACCCCTCTGGTGGCACTCCAGCGCCTGGGCGTTCAGGACAATGCGGCACGCGGCAATGTGATCCTGGGCAAGCTCGAAGGCAACAACCCGGCCGGCTCGGTCAAGGACAGGCCGGCGCTGTCCATGATTCGACGTGCCGAGGAGCGTGGCGAGATCAAGCCGGGCGATACGCTGGTTGAGGCCACCTCGGGCAATACCGGCATTGCATTGGCCATGGCGGCGGCGATCAAGGGCTACCGCATGGTGCTGATCATGCCGGAGGACCTCTCCATCGAGCGGGCCCAGACTATGAAGGCCTTCGGCGCGGAGCTCATCCTCACGCCCAAGTCGGGCGGCATGGAGAACGCGCGGGATCTGGCCGAGAAGATGCAGGCCGAGGGCCGAGGGCGCATGCTCGACCAGTTTGCCAACCCTGACAACCCGCGCATCCACTACGAGACCACCGGCCCCGAGATCTGGAACGACACGCAAGGCCGGGTGACGCACTTTGTGAGCGCCATGGGCACCACCGGCACCATCACCGGGGTGTCGCGCTACCTCAAAGAAAAGAACCCGGCCGTTCGTATTGTTGGGGCTCAGCCCAGCGAGGGCTCACGCATTCCGGGCATCCGCAAGTGGCCGCAAGAGTACCTGCCCAAGATTTATGACCCCAGCCATGTCGATGAGTTGCGCCTGGTCAGCCAGACTGATGCCGAGGACATGTGCCGGCGCCTCGCCCGCGAGGAGGGCATCTTTGCCGGTATTTCGGCCGCCGGCGCCTGCCAGGTGGCGCTGGAACTCTCGCGCAGCGTGAGCAATGCAGTGATTGTTTTTATCGTCTGCGACCGCGGCGACCGCTATCTTTCCACTGGGGTCTTCCCCGCTTAAGAGGCAAACCCTCATGGCCGAATTTCGTTTTTGTCCGATGTGTGCCAGCGCCCTGGCCTGGCAAAGTCGCGCTGAAGATGGTGGCGATGTTTCCCGCCTGCGCTGCACCGCCTGTGACTACACCCATTGGAACAACCCGACGCCGGTGCTCGCCGGCATTGTGGAGGTCGAAGGCAAGATCCTGCTGGCGCGCAATGCCGCCTGGAGTGGCCGCCGCTTTGCCCTGATCACCGGCTTTATGGAGGCTGGCGAGACGCCCGAGGAGGGTATCTCCCGGGAGATCCTGGAGGAGACCAGCCTGGAGGTGACAGCCTTGCAACTCATTGGTGTTTATGAGTTCAAGCGGATGAACCAGGTCATCATCGCCTATCATGCGAAGGCTCATGGGCAGGTGAGCCTGTCCCCAGAGTTGGTGGAATACAAGCTGTACGCGCCGCAGGACCTGATCTGCTGGCCGGCCGGCACCGGTTATGCGCTGGCCGACTGGCTGCGCACCCAGAACATTGAGCCTCGGTTCATGAGCTGGGAGGAACGTGAGGCGATGAGCCGAGAATCATGATGCAGATCGACAAAGAACTCGATACCCGGGGGCTCAATTGCCCCCTGCCCATCCTCAAGGCCAAGAAGACCCTGGCCGAGATGAGCAGCGGCCAGCTGCTCAAGGTGATGTCCACTGACGCCGGCTCGGTGCGCGACTTCCAGGCTTTTGCCAAGCAAACCGGTAACGACCTGGTGGCCCAGGAAAGCGCCGGCGGCGAGTTCACCCACGTTCTCAAGCGTCGCTGAGCACAAGCGATCGTTTCGCCCAGACCTCCCGGGCTGGATCGCTTATTGAATCTGCAGCTGCTGCAGATATTGTTTAAAGGCGGGCCCGACTTCGCTGTGCTGCAAGGCAAGCTCGACGGTGGCCTGTAAAAAGCCTTCCTTGCTGCCGCAGTCGTAGCGCTTGCCCTGGTATTTGTAGGCATAGACCGCCTCGTCGGCCATCAGGGCCGCGATGCCGTCGGTCAGTTGAATTTCTCCGCCGGCGCCGCTGCCCAATTGTTTGAGGTGGCGGAAGATGGCGGGGGTGAGGATGTAGCGGCCGGCCACGCCGATGCGCGAGGGCGCCACTTCCGGGGCGGGCTTTTCCACGATGCGCTCGACCTGGGTCAGTCGATCTTCGATCGGCTTGCCGTCCACGATGCCGTAGCGGCGGGTGTGTTCCAGCGGCACCTCTTGCACCGCTAGGACCGAGCGGCCCAGGCGTGCAAACTGGTCGTTCATTTGGGCCAGCACCGGCGGCTCGCCGACCATCAGGTCATCGGCCAGCAAGACGGCAAAGGGCTTGTTGCCCACCACATGCTCGGCGCACAGCACGGCATGGCCCAGGCCCAGCATGCGGTGCTGGCGCACATAGGAAAAATGCATGTCCTCCATGCGCACCGAGCGCAGCAACTCCAGCAGCGTCTGTTTGCCAGCGGCTTCCAGCTCGCTTTCAAGCTCGTAGGCGGTGTCGAAATGGTCTTCAATGGCGCGCTTGCTGCGGCCGGTGATGAAGACCATGTGGCGGATGCCGGCGGCGTAGGCCTCTTCCACCGCGTACTGAATCAGTGGCTTGTCGACCACCGGCAGCATTTCCTTGGGCTGGGCTTTGGTGGCCGGCAAAAACCGTGTGCCCAGGCCGGCGACGGGGAAAACGGCGATCTTCAGTGCTGAATTCATGAGGGCGTGTGCTTTTAGGGCTGACGAGGGTAGATCAGGGCAGATCATCGCATCCTGGCTGGCTCATCGCACGCCTGATCCGTGCGCCTTAGCTCAGCCGCTGCAGTTGTGCGCGCAGCTTGGCCAGGGTGCTGGAGAAGTCGTCCAGCCTTTTCTTCTCCTGCTCGATCACCGCTGGCGGCGCCTTCTCGACGAAGGCCTGGTTGCCCAACTTAGCCTGGGCCTTGGCAATCTCGCCTTCAATGCGGCTTGCCTCTTTGCTCAAGCGGGCTTTTTCTGCTGCCACGTCGACCTCGATGAACAGGCAGATGCGGCTGTTGCCGATCACCGCCACCGGCGCGGCCTGAGCGGCGGCTTGCCAGGCGGCCTCGTCGTCGAAGACCTTGACCTCACTGAGCTTGGCCAGGGCTTGCAGCAAGGCGGCGTTGCTGCGTAGGAAGTCGGCGTCGCCCAGCGCATACAGCGGCATCTTGGCGGCCGGCGAGACGCCCATTTCGCCGCGCAGATTGCGGCAGGCATCCACCAGGGCCTTGAGCCGGGCGATGCTGGCGATCGCCTGTTCATCGACCTTGCCCATCTGCGCCTCTGGGTAGCGTGCAACGCTCACCGATGGGCCGGGCAGGCCGGCCACCGGCGCCACCTTTTGCCACAGCTCTTCGGTGATAAAAGGAATCAGCGGATGGGCCAGGCGCAAGATGGCCTCGAGCGTGCGAATCAGGGTGCGGCGGGTGGCGCGCTGCTGGGCCGCGTCGCCTTGCTGCAGTTGCACCTTGGCGATTTCCAGGTACCAGTCGCAGTACTCGTTCCAGACGAATTCATAAATCGCGCCGGCGACATTGTCGAGGCGGTATTCGGCAAAGCCCTTGGCGACCTCGGCCTCGACTTGCTGCAGCACCGAGCTGATCCAGCGGTCGGCCTGGCTGAACTTCATGTACTGGTAGAAGGGCCCGGCAGGAATCAACTCCCCGTTTTCTCCGGTGCGCGGCGGCGTACATTCGGCTTTGGTGTGCTCTTTGAGTCCGCAATCCTGACCCTCGCAGTTCATCAGCACAAAGCGGGTGGCGTTCCACAGCTTGTTGCAGAAATTGCGGT
>CANHGF010000323.1 GCA_947460065.1 Comamonadaceae bacterium | reverse complement strand
GTATTGGTGCTGGCTCTGCTGCCGCCTTGGGCCTTTGACGCAGCACGCTACGCCGCCTGGATGACCGATATAGCCAACACCCTGGTTTTGCTGTCACTGGTCGTCCTGCAGCAGCGCTCACAACTGACCCAGTTGCAGGACGTGCGGGAGGAGTTGATGCGCGCGCGCCTGCAGTCAGACTTCGAGCGGCGCCTGCTGGCCGAGCGCCAGGTGCTGATCGACATGCTGGTGCATGAACTGAAGAACCCCCTGGCCTCCATCCGACTGGCCCTGGGGTCGCTGTTTTCACCTTTGCAAGCCCAGGAACCGGGAAGCGCAAGACGGCTGCGCAACATTCAACGCTCCATCCAGGACATGACGAGCGTGCTCGAGCGCTGCGAGCTGATGAATTCACTGGAGCAGCAGCAGAGCGGCCCGACCCAGTCTCAAGTGGAAGTCGCCGAGCTGCTGCAAGATCTGGTCAACACCACTGCAGAGCCCCAGCGCTTTCGGCTGAGCCTCATGCCCTCCACCGTTCACAGCCATCCCGACTTCTTGAGGCTAGTGGCATCCAACTTGCTGGATAACGCACTCAAGTACTCGCCGCCGGACTCAAGCATCGATGTCGATCTCCAGTCAGGAACCACCGTGCAGTTAAAGGTAAGGAACCGGGTCGACCCCGAGATGCAGCCTGACCCTGACCAGATCTTCAGCCGCTACTACCGCCACCCCTTGGCCCAGCGGGTGCGTGGCACCGGTCTCGGGCTCTTCCTGGTGCGCGAAATCTGCCAGAAGATGGGCGCCCGCATCCATTTCGAAGCGATGCCAGGGCAAGTGCAGTTCACCCTGGAGTTACCCCGGTGAGCGAGAACAGGCCTATTCGTGTGGCCATCGTCGAGGACGATGCCATCTTGCGCGAGGAGCTGGCGTGGTTTCTGAACATGCATGGATGTGAGGTGCTGGAGGCCAACAGCGGTCGCGGGCTCGATGACCTGCTGCCACTGTCGTCCGTGGATACGGTGGTGCTGGACCTAAACCTGCCGGGGGAAAACGGCTTCGATATTGCCGAGCGCCTCAAGCGCCACAGACCATCTCTCGGGATCATCATGCTGACCGCCCGTTCGGCCTTGCTCGACCGGGTCAAGGGCTATTCGAGCGGGGCCGACATTTACCTGGCCAAACCCGTGCCCGGGGAAGAATTGCTGGCAGCCCTCATGAGCCTGCGTCGGCGCCTGGGCGGACAGGCTAAGCCGCAAATGTGGCTGCTGGATCGGGAACGGGCCCTTATCCGCCCACCCAGCGGGCAAGCGGACATGACTCTGACGGCCAAGGAGCTGGCGTTCTTGTTGCTGTTTGCACGCGCCGCCCAGGACACCCTGGAAAGCACCACCGTCTGCGACATGATGGAGTCAGGCGAATCCGTGGAGCCCTTGAGCAAGCGCGCCTTAGAAAACATCGTCAGCCGTCTGCGCAAGAAGCTGCAAACTGCCGTCTCGAACGAGCAAGTGCTGATACGGTCGGTATGGGGTACAGGCTACCAGCTGTGTTTTGCCGTCAAGGAAGCCCGACTGGAATAAGGCTCAGGCCGGCACCAAAAACTCGCGGCTGATGTGCGCGCCAATCTCGTTGACCCGGTCCAGAAACTGCGTCAAAAACGCATGCAGGCCGGTGGCCAAAATTTCATCGATGCGGGCAAACTGCAGGTCGGCGCGCAGCTTGCCGGCGCGCCGCCGGGTCTCGCTGGCGGGGTCGGAGGTGACCATGGACAGATTGGTGATCAGCTCATTCATGCAGCCCAGCAGCGAGCGGGGCATGTCGGGCCGCAAGATCAGCAGCTGGGCCACCCGCTCGGGCTTGATGACGTCGCGGTAGACCTTGCGATAGACCTCGAAGGCCGAGACGCTGCGCAAAATCGCGCTCCAGTGGTAGAAGTCGAGCTCCTGGTCTTTTTCGGTGCCTTGGCCGTAAAAGTCGGTTTCGACCGCATGAAATTTGACGTCGATCAGTCGGGCGGGGTTGTCGGCGCGCTCTAAGAAGGTGCCCATGCGCAAAAAATTGAAGGCCTCATCCTGCAGCATGGTGCCTGAGGTCACCCCGCGCGAGAGGTGCGAGCGGAACTTGACCCACTCGAAGAACGAGGCCGGATCACGCTCAAAAGCACCCTGGGACAGCATGCGCACCAGTTCCAGATAGGTCTGGTTTTGCGTCTCCCAGACCTCGGTGGTCAGCGAGCCGCGCACCGCGCGGGCGTTCTCGCGGGCCGCCCGCAGGCAGGAAATGATGCTCGATGGGTTGTTCTCGTCCTTGACCATGAAGGCCATCACCGGTGCGGGCGCCAGGCTCTGGCCATGCTTGTCAGCAAAGGTCTGCTTGAGCTCGCTGATGGAGAGCATGCCCAACCAGCCGGCCTGGGCAGCGGCTGTTGACTGCGGCAGCAGCGATGTCTGGTAGTTGACGTCGAGCATGCGGGCGGTGTTTTCCGCGCGCTCGGTGTAGCGGGACATCCAGAACAGGTGGTCGGCGGTGCGCGATAGCATGGTGATCCTCGGCGGCTTAGGTGATATCGGTCTGGCGTTGGCGGGGTTCAGCGCATGGTGGGCATCTAGGCCTGCATCATCGGGCCTCGGACGGCCGCTGCGCCGTCGCCGGCTCGCCCGGTATCTGCCGAGGCGTCCTCCAAAATCCAGGTGTCCTTGGTCCCGCCCCCCTGGGAGGAGTTGACCACCAGCGAGCCCTCCTTGAGCGCTACCCGGGTCAGCCCGCCAGGCACCATCTGCACCTGCTTGCCGCTCAGCACAAAGGGCCGCAGGTCGATGTGGCGGGGCGCGATGCCCTGCTCCACATAGGTCGGGCAGGTCGACAGGCTCAGTGTGGGCTGGGCAATGTAGCCCGAGGGGTTGGCCAAGAGCACCTTGCGAAACTCCTCGATCTCGGTCTGGGTCGCAGCAGGCCCGACCAACATGCCGTAGCCGCCAGCGCCATGGACCTCTTTGACCACCAGGTCCTTGAGGTGGGCCAGGGTGTACTGCAGATCCTCCGAAATCCGACACTGGTAGGTCGGCACATTGCTCAGGATCGGTTTTTCGCCGAGGTAGAACTCGATCATGGCCGGCACATAGGGGTAGATGGACTTGTCGTCGGCCACGCCCGTGCCGATGGCATTGCAGATGGCCACATTGCCGGCCCGGTAGGCGCGCAGCAGGCCAGCGCAACCCAGAGTGGATGTGGGCCGGAAGACCTCAGGGTCCAAAAAGTCGTCGTCGATGCGGCGGTAGATCACGTCGACCCGGCGTGGGCCCCGGGTGGTGCGCATGTAGACAAAATCATCCTTGACGAACAGGTCCTGACCCTCGACCAGTTCCACCCCCATCTGCTGGGCGAGGAAGGCGTGTTCGAAGTAAGCGGAGTTGTACATGCCTGGTGTCAGCACCACCACCGTCGGCTCGTTCATGCCGCTGGGCGCCATGGCGCGCAGGGTCTCGAGCAGCAAATCCGGGTAATGGGCCACCGGCGCCACCCGGTTTTGCGCGAACAGTTCCGGAAACAGCCGCATCATCATCTTGCGGTCTTCGATCATGTAGCTCACGCCCGAGGGGACCCGCAGGTTGTCTTCGAGGACGTAATACTCACCCTGGCCTTGCGCATTGGGCGCACGCACGATGTCGATGCCGCTGATGTGCGAATAAACCTGCCCGGGCACCTGCACCCCGACCATCTCGGGCCTGAATTGCGCGTTGCGCAGCACCTGCTCGGCCGGGATCACGCCGGCGCGCAAGATCTCCTGCTCATGGTAGACGTCGTGAATGAAGCGATTGAGCGCGCTGACCCGCTG
>CANHGF010000322.1 GCA_947460065.1 Comamonadaceae bacterium | reverse complement strand
GGTGCCTCTGGCACAGCGCCGCCGAGCAACAGCTCCTGCACCAGGGGCGAAGGCATGAGCGCCTGCCCCCGCTCACTTTGGCGCCAGAGCAGATCAAGCTGCGCATGCTGCAGGGCGTGCAGCCAGGCCCTGCGGTTGCTGGCCATCAGATCCTGGCGCGAGGGCAGGCCCAGCAACTGCCTCTGCCGAGCGCTCCATGGCCCTGGCGGCGTCGGACTGGCCGGAAAGTTCAGTTCATCGGCGCCCGGCATCACCACAGCGGCCAGCGAACGCCCGACCAACTGGCCCAGGGGAAGTACCAACACCTGGGCCTGCGGCGGGTGCTCGGGAGTGAACAGGCCCGACTCAAGGCACAGACCCACCCAATAGGTGAAGTCGGACAGCGACAGGGTTTTGCGCAGCCCTTGCAGCTCGGCCTGATCGTCCTGCTTCAGACGCAGGGCATCGATCACCGCTTGACCGGCAGCGTCGAGCTGCAGCGGCAGCCACAAGCCGCTGTCTTCGAGCACGCGGCGCAGCGCGGCCAGCCACAAGCTCAAAGTGCGGGGCTTGCGCAACGCATCGAGCCAGGGGGCGATCTGCAGACTCAGGGCCAGCGCCTGCGGCTGAGCGGCACTGATAGCCGACCACTGCCGCACGCCAGCGCGGCGCAACTGCGCCTCGGCCTCGTTCACATGTTGCGCATCCAGGGTTCGCACCTGCTTGAGCCAGGCCATGACCTCGTCAGTGGAAGCCCTCGCAGGCACGGCCCGCAACAGACTCATCAGCGTGGCAGCAGCATGGGTGGTCGACAGGGTCCAGCCGGTTTCATCGCGAACCGCCACCGGCTGTGCAGCCAGCAAGGCCCGGATGCGGCGGGTCAGCGCCCGGTCTTGGGCCACCAGGCCAACCGGCTGCAGGCCGGCGCGCAGGCGCTCGAGCACGCAGGCGGCGGCGCGTTGGGCCTCCTCTTCGGCATCGACAGCACTCTGCAGGTGCAGCTGTCCTGGCGGGCCGGCATCGCCGGCCAGGGGCAGGCACAGCGCCCACGGCTGCCTACCCTGCAACAAGGCCTGCGCCAAGGGGTCTGACTGCCATCCTTGCAAGACCACCAGACACTCAGGCTCCTGTTCAAAAAGAACGTCGGTCAAATAGCTGGAGCTGGCGGCCCAGGCCAGCGCTAACTGAATCACGCTGGCTTCCAGCCTGAGCACCTCGGCCTCGAGCCCGACCGTCAGTTGCGGCAGCAAACGCGCCTGCCAGGCCGTTCGCTCTGCCGGCGGCACGGCTGCAGCCAGCCGCGCCAGTGAGGCAGCGGCCTCCATAAGGCGTGGGGCGAGGGCCTCGCGCTGCGCGCCCAAGCCCGCACGGACCAGCCATTGCTCAGCATTGAGCAGGTCCAGCGCTGGATCTTCGCGCAGGTCCTCGGCCGCAGCGGCAAAGCCGCCCCGCTCTGCCCAGACACTGCGGGCCCAGTTTTGGGTGGTCTCAAAGCGTGGCAGATAAGACGCGCCGCCAGCATGCTGCACCCAGGCCTGCCTGGCCTGCACCATCAACTGCGCAAAGGGCACCAGCACCACACAGCGCGAAGGGTGACAGCCGCGCTCGCCGAGCAGACGGCTCAGGTCTTGCGCGAGGACTTGCCATCGCCGGTCGTTAAAGTGCATGCGGGGGAGCTTGAGGGTCGAGCGAAAAACGAGCTTGGCCAATGGCCTGAGGAGTGTGAATGAACCTTATCAGAGCCTGCGGCCACGCGAGAAGCTCGTTTCTGCCACAATTTATCCAGTTTATCCAGAACCCCGCGAAAGGATGCCCATCATGGCCAGCGATTTGATCAAACACGTCACCGACGCCACTTTTGAAGCCGAAGTCCTGCAATCGAGCCAGCCGGTGTTGGTCGATTACTGGGCCGAATGGTGCGGCCCCTGCCGCATGATCGCCCCCATCCTCGACGAAGTGGCGGGCGGCTACGAGGGCAAGCTGCAGATCGCAAAGATGAATGTCGATGAGAACCAGGACATCCCGGCCAAGTTCGGCATCCGCGGCATTCCCACTTTGATGCTGTTCAAAGGTGGCCAGCTGGCCGCCACCAAGGTGGGTGCCCTGAGCAAGGCCCAGCTGACCGCCTTCATCGACCAGCAACTGGCCTGAATGCCTGGCTGAAACGGACCCAGGCCGCGTGAGCGGCCTTTTTTCTGGCCGACAGACGCCGCCACACCCCCTGGATTTGTCTGTCATAATCCGGCCACATTGCGTAGCTGGACGCCAAGCCAGCCGGGGATCTCAGCCTGTTCGGCCTCAGCAGATTGCTGCCCCACCTCCCCCCTTTTTTTGTGCGCATCCCCCTTGGGGATCAACCCTCACGCAGGACCACCCATGCATTTGAAGGAACTCAAGGCACAGCAGGTGTCTGAAGTGCTCAAGCAGGCCGAAGCCCTTGAGATCGAGAACGTCGGCCGCATGCGCAAGCAAGAGTTGATGTTTGCCATCATCAAAAAGCGCGCCAAAACCGGCGAGACCATCGTGGCCGACGGCGTGCTCGAGGTGCTGCCCGACGGCTTTGGCTTTTTGCGTGACCCGGACTCGAGCTACACCGCCTCGACCGACGACATCTACATCAGCCCCAGCCAGATCCGCCGCTTCAACCTGCATACCGGCGACATGATCGAAGGCGAAGTGCGCACGCCCAAAGACGGCGAGCGCTACTTTGCACTCAACAAGCTCGACACCATCAACAACCTGCCGCCGGAGCAGAACAAGCACAAGGTGATGTTCGAGAACCTCACCCCCTTGTTCCCGCGCGAGCAATTCAAGCTCGAGCGCGAGATCAAGGCTGAGGAAAACCTCACCAGCCGCATCATCGACATCATCGCCCCCATCGGCAAAGGCCAGCGCGCGCTTCTGGTGGCCCCACCCAAGTCAGGCAAGACGGTGATGATGCAAAACATCGCCCACGCCATTACCGCCAACTACCCCGAGGTGGAGATGATGGTGCTGCTGGTCGATGAGCGCCCCGAGGAGGTGACCGAGATGCAGCGCAGCGTGCGCGCCGAAGTCATCTCCTCCACCTTCGACGAGCCCGCCGCCCGCCATGTGCATGTGGCAGAGATGGTGATTGAGCGCGCCAAGCGCCTGGTCGAACTGGGCAAGGACGTGGTCATCCTGCTGGACTCCATCACCCGCCTGGCCAGGGCCTACAACAACGTGCTGCCGTCCTCGGGCAAGGTGCTGACCGGCGGCGTGGATGCCAACGCCCTGCAGCGGCCCAAGCGCTTTTTCGGCGCCGCCCGCAAGATCGAGGAAGGCGGAAGCCTGACCATCATCGGCACCGCGCTCATCGATACCGGCAGCCGCATGGACGAGGTGATCTTTGAAGAATTCAAGGGCACCGGCAACTGCGAAATCCACCTGGACCGGCGCCTGTATGAAAAGCGCGTGTTCCCGGCCATCAACCTCAACCGCAGCGGCACCCGCAAGGAAGAGTTGCTGCTGGCGCCCGAAATCTTGCAAAAGTCACGCATCCTGCGCCAGTTCATGTACAACATGGATGAGATCGAGTCCATGGAGCTGATGCTCAAGAACATGAAGGCCACGAAGAACAACCACGAGTTCTTCGACATGATGCGCCGCGGCGGCTGAGCCTGATCGGGGCAGTGGCTACAGCAGCCGCAAAAAATGAGATAATTGCAGGTTTTGGCGGAAAGTGTCCGGGAATTGGCCCGAATGGCTGCCGCAGCTCACAAGGAAAGACCATGAAAGACGGCATTCACCCCAACTACCGCGAAGTTTGCTTCTTGGACATGTCCAACAACTTCAAGTTCGTCACCCGTTCCTG
>CANHGF010000321.1 GCA_947460065.1 Comamonadaceae bacterium | reverse complement strand
TGGTTCGGCGTGCCGGCCTTCGTGCTGCCGCCGCCCAGCCAGGTCTGGAGCGAGTTTGTGCGTCTGTGGGGGGCCGAGCGATTGCTCTGGCATGCGGGCATCACCGCCTTCGAGGTGGTGGTCGGCTTTGTGCTGGGCTCGCTGCTTGGCGCGGCCATAGGCTACGCCTTGGGTATGTCGCCGCGGGTCGAGGCGGTGCTTTCGCCCTATTTGCTGGCCCTGCAGATTGCGCCCAAGGTGGCCTTTGCGCCGCTATTCGTGATGTGGTTGGGCTACACCATCTACCCCAAGATCCTGGTGGCGATTCTTATCGTGTTCTTTCCGGTGCTGATCAATGTGCTGTCGGCCATGCGCACCATGGACGGCGACCTGATCAATCTGGCGCGCTCGTTTTCCGCCACCCGCTGGCAGGTGTTTCGCATGGTCGAGTTCCCGACCACCTTGCCGCCGCTGTTCTCGGGCCTGCGCATCGCCAGCACCTTGGCGGTCATAGGCGTGGTGGTCGGCGAGTTGGTGGGCGGCAATATGGGCTTGGGCTATCTGCTGGTGTTTTTTGAGGGTCAGGGCAATACCGCCGGCGTGTTCGGCGTGATCGCCGCGCTCACCGTGATCGGCATCCTGGCTTATTACGCTGTGGTGCTGGCCGAGGCGCGGGTGCTGCATTACCTGTCGAGTGCCGAGCGGTCGGCGATGTGAACCCCATGAACCCTGAAATACGACTTGACGGACACCGGGTGCTGGTCACCGGCTCGGCCCGTGGCCTGGGCGAGAGCTTTGTGCGGGCGCTGCGCCAAGCCGGTGCCAGGGTGGCCATCAGCGACGTGCTGCACGAGCGCGGCCGCGCCTTGGCGCAGGAGTTGGGCGAGGGCACTTGCTATGTGCCCATGGACCTGATGAACCCCCAGGCGATTGAGGCCGGCGTGGCCGAGGCGGCGCGCCTGCTCGGCGGCCTGGACGGACTGATCAACAACGCAGCGGTCACCAATTCCGGTGGCAAGTACTTCAATGAAATTGCCATCGAGACCTGGGACCAGGTGATGCAGGTCAATGTGCGCGGCAGCTGGCTGGTCACCCGCGCGGCGCATCCGCATCTCAAAGCCAGCGGCCGGGGTCGGGTGGTCAACCTGGCCTCAGACACCGCACTGTGGGGCGCGCCACGTTTGCTGGCCTATGTGGCCAGCAAAGGCGCGGTGATCGCCATGACCCATGCGCTCGCGCGCGAGATGGGCCCTGACAGCATCACCGTCAATGCGATCGCGCCCGGCCTGACCCTGGTCGAGGCCACCGAATATGTGCCGCAGGACCGGCACGACCACTATATGCAGGGGCGGGCCATTGCCCGCCCGCAGTTACCGGCCGATGTCAATGCGGCCGCGCTTTTTCTGCTCAGCCAGGGCAGTGGATTCATCACAGGACAACTGCTGCCGGTCAACGGCGGCTTTGTCATGAACTGACAGGAGCTCACCATGGACGAACACGCACGCAAGGTGCTGGCGGCAGCCAACCAGCCTCATTTCAATGAAAACGGTCTGCTCAATGCACAGATCCCACCTGAAATAGACGTCCAGGCCGGTATGCTGCAAAAGGCGGGTCAGTCCTTTGCCGACTGGATGGAAGCCCGTGTGGCGCGCAAGTCCACCCGCCGCTATGACTGGGATGCGCTCAAATTCCAGGCTGACTTCGACCCGCGCTACCGGCGCGCGCAGATGCGCTATGTGGGCACGGGCGGCACCGGCGTGAGCAGCGACTCCAACACCGTGCCTTCGGCCCACTTCACCTTCTCGACCATGGTGATCCCGGCTGGCAACATCGGGCCCTCGCACATCCATTACGACGTGGAAGAAATCTTCTTCGTCATCCGCGGTGCGATGAAGGTGGTCTGCGAGAAAGACGGTCAGCGCTGGGAGGCGCTGCTGGGCGAGCGCGATTTGATCTCGGTACCGCCCGGGGTCTACCGCGAAGAGCACAACGTGGGCGACGAAGATGCACTGATGTGTGTGATGCTGGGTACGCCCAAGCCGATCACCCCGGTCTACCCGCCCGACTCGCCTCTGGCCAAGCTCAAGCGCTGAGGTCGCCCGCATGAGCAGCAGCCAGGGCAGTGCCGAACTCCAGCGCATGGATACGCCGCTGGGCAGCCTGAGCTTTCGCCAGGCCGGCGCGGCTGCGCCCACCCATGTGCTGCTGCACGGCATAGGCTCGGCCTCGGGCAGTTGGCAGGCGCAGCTGGCCTGGGCCCAGGGACGCAGCGATGTGGGCCTGCTGGCCTGGGACGCGCCCGGCTACGGCAGCAGCAGCCCGGTGGCCCCGGCCCAGCCGCAGGCCGGGGACTATGCGCAGCGCCTGTGGACCTGGCTCGATGCCTTGGGCGTTCAGGGGCCGTTGGTGCTGGTGGGTCATTCGCTAGGTGCGCTGATGGCAGCGCGGGCTGCGCTCTTGCGGCCGCATCAGGTCAAGCACCTGTTGCTGCTCTCACCGGCGCGCGGCTACGGCGATGCGCCGGCTGCTGAGCGCGAACGCATGGTGGCCGGTCGGCTGAACAATTTGCAGCAGCTCGGCCCGGCCGGCATGGCGCAGGCACGCGCAGCCGCCATGCTCTCGCCGCAGGCGACGCCGGCCATGGTCGAGCAGGTGCGGCGCACCATGGCGGCCATAGACCCGGCAGGCTACACGCAGGCGGTGCATCTGCTGGCGCAAGGGCGCTTGCTGCACGATGTCTCGCAGCTGCGCCTGCCCGTCACCGTGGCCAGCGGCGAGGCCGACACCATCACAGTGCCTGCGGCCTGCGACGAGGTGGCAGCGGCCGCCGGCGTGCGGCGCCTGTCGCTCGGCGCGGTGGGCCATGCCTGCGCTGTGGAAGCGGCGCAAGTGGTGATCGATCTGTTGCAGGCCAGTTCGGCCCGCGATGGGCAGGGACATGAATAGCGAAAGCGCCATCGAAGACCGCTACCACGTGCCTGCTCTGGCGCGCGGCTTGCAGTTGCTGACCCAGTTCAACCGCGAGCAGCGAGAGCTCAGCGGTGCCGAGCTCTCGCGCATGCTGGGGCTGCCGCGGGCCTCGGTGTTTCGCATGCTGTGCACCCTCGAGCAGAGCGGTTTTCTGGAGCGCTGCGCCGACGGTGTGAACTACAAGCTCGGCCTGGGCGTGCTGCGCCTGGGCTTTGAACTGCTGGCCTCGATGGAGCTGACTGAGCTGGGCCGCCCGGTGATCGAGGCGTTGCGCGAGCGCAGCGGCCATTCGGCCCACCTGGTGGTGCGCGATGCGCGCGAGGTGGTGTTTGTGGCCAAGGTCGCTGGGCGCAACGCCATGTTCCATTCCATTCAGGTCGGCGCGCGCCTGCCGGCCCACGCCACGGTGCTGGGCCGCATTTTGCTGTCTGACCTGAGCGCGGCCGAACTGGCGGCGCTGTATCCAGAAGCTGGACTGAGCGCCTACACCCCCAAGACGCCCACCAGCCTGGCCGCCCTGAGCGAACTCATCGCACAAGACCGTGAACGCGGATACGGCGTGAGCATGGGCGGCTACGAGGCGGGCATTTCATCCATTGCCGCGCCGGTGTTCAACGAGCAGGGCCGGGTGACGGCGGCAGTCAGCATTTCGGTGCCGGCTGGCCGCATCGACGAGCCGGAGCTCGCGCCACTGATCGAAGCGGTTCGCGCCGCCGCCGCCCAGATGAGCGAGCGCCTGCGCCATCAGCCCGAGCAGGCCGCCTGGCCGGCCAAGACCCTCAACCGCAAAGCCGCATGACCTCAGCATCCATCACCGTTGGCGAGTTGGTCGCCCGTTTTCTTCACCAATGTGGGGTGCGCACCGCCTTT
>CANHGF010000320.1 GCA_947460065.1 Comamonadaceae bacterium | reverse complement strand
TCCATCCACCCATCCACCCATCCATCCAAACACCCCCGCCGAGATCGGCTGTATGCCCCACCACAGGTCCACCGGCCGGGTGATGCCCAGCACCGAACGCATCCAGGGCTGATTGACTGCCATGTAGTACAGGGTCAGGCCCAAACCACAGAGCATGCCCAGCGAAGCACCCAGCCCGGTGGCGCGCTTCCAGAAGATCCCCAGCACCAGGGCCGGGAAAAACGCCGAGGCGGCAAAGGAAAAAGCCGCCGAGACCAGAAACAAAATATCGGCCGGCCGCTGAGCCGCAACATAGGCGGCCGCCAGCGCCACCACCAGCAGCACCACCTTGGCCATCGTCACCCGACGGGCTGTTGAGGCGGCCGGATCGATCATCTTGTAATAGAGATCATGGCTGAGTGCACTGGAAATCGTCAAAAGCAGGCCATCGGCGGTAGACAGCGCCGCGGCCAGTGCACCGGCCGCCACCAGGGCCGACACCACGTAAGGCAGACCGGCAATCGCGGGCCCGGCCAGAACGATGATGTCGCCGCCTATGGTCATCTCGTTGAGCTGTAGCACTCCGTCCTGGTTGATGTCGGTCACCGACAGCAGCGAAGGATCCACCTTGTTCCAGGCCGCCACCCACTCGGGCAATTGACTGAAGGGCGTGCCCACCACCGAGGTAAACACCTCATATTTCACCAACACCGCCAAAGCTGGCGCGGTGACGTACAGCAGCAAGATGAAAAGCACCGACCAGGCTACCGAGCGCCGCGCCTGCCGCACCGAGGGCACGGTGTAGTAGCGGATCAGGATATGCGGCAAGGCCGCCGTGCCCACCATCAGGCAAAAAACCAGGGCCAGAAAATTCAGCCGCGACAACTCGAACTCCGCTTGTTCGGCCGCACTGCCCTGCGGATCGCCAGCAAACGCCTGGCCATGCAAGGGCATGCCATTTAAGGGCCGGCTTTTGGTCTCGGCCTGGGCCAGGGCCTGGCTCCACTGCTGACGGGCGGCCTGCGCATCGCGCGGCAGGGCCGCCAAAGCTTTTTCCGCCTCTGCGATTTCACGCGCCGGCGCTGCATTGGCGCGCAAGACAGCCAGCTGCTGTTCGGCCGCACGCCGGTCCTGGCGCAAGGCGCGCGCTGGGTCCTTGAGTTTTTCAGCCAGCTGCTCGGCCCGCAGGGCGTAGGCCTTGCGCACTTCGATTTCGCGGGGGTCTTCGATCAGGCTTTGCTCCATGGCAGTGACCTTCTCGAGCTGATAGCCGTAGACCGCCTGCGGCACCGGCACCCCCGTCTGCTTGACCGACAGCCAGACCACCGGCACCAGGTAGGCGATCATCAAAATCACATACTGAGCCACCTGGGTCCAGGTAACCGCCCGCATGCCCCCCAAAAAAGAGCACAGCAAGATCCCGCCCAAGCCAAGGAAAATTCCGACCTCGAAATCCACGCCGGTCAGGCGAGCGGTCACGATGCCCACGCCGTAGATCTGCGCCACCACATAGACAAATGAGCACAAGATGGCCGCAGCGATCCCGAGCAGGCGCGGCATCATGCCGCCGTAACGCTCGCCGAGAAAGTCAGAAATGGTGAACTGGCCGAACCGGCGCAGGTACGGTGCCAGCAGCAGCGCCACTAGGCAGTAGCCGCCGGTCCAGCCCACGATAAAAGCCAGACCGCTGTAGCCGCTCAGGTACAGCGTGCCAGCCACGCCAATGAAAGAGGCGGCCGACATCCAGTCGGCCCCGGTGGCCAGACCGTTGTAGATCGCCGGCACCCGGCGCCCGGCCACGTAATACTCCACCTCGTCGGTGGTGCGGCTGAGGATGCCGATGGTGGCATACAAGGCCAGGGTACCCATCAGAAAAAACAGCCCGATCCAAAGCCGCGACAGCCCCAACTGCTCCAAAACGGCCAACAGCACGATGAAGGCCACCACCCCCACGCTGTACCAGCTCACCAAGCCGTGCAGCTCGCGGGTCAAGGCCTGTTGCGCGGACGCGCTGGCCGAAGCGCCAGCCTCAGGCCGTGAAGACATCAGTGCGGGTCCTGGTCGAAACCATGTTCACGATCGAGCCTCTCCATGATCCAAACATAGAAGACCACGATCAGTAAAAAAATCAGCAGCGAGCCCTGGGCCGCCATCCAAAACGAGAAAGGCCAGCCGAGAAAACGAAAGCTCAGCTCCCGCGCAAAAAAATGGATGCCCAGGCCCGCCACGAACCAGACGCACATCAGCGCTGCGGTCACGCGCTGAACCCGCAGCCAATAGATCCGGCGGTTCTCCCTGGACTCCACCCTCGCTCCTTTTTCCCCTGAACACAGGCTGGGGCTTGGCGACAACTACAGCAGGTGCAGCCAAACACTTTGCGAGCTTAAACCCTGAGCGCTACTCCAAGGGCAGCCAGGCCCTTGGTGATTTCCCGCACCCGCTCAGGCCTCGGGCAGCAATTTCCAGGTCTGCAAAACCGTATCCGGGTTGAGCGAGAGCGAATCGATGCCCTCCTGCTGCAGCCAGCGCGCCAGATCGGGGTGGTCACTGGGCCCTTGCCCGCAAATGCCCACATACTTGCCCTGGCGCTTGCACGCCGCAATGGCCAGCGACAGCAAGGCCTTGACCGCCGGGTCGCGCTCGTCAAAGTCCTTGGCCAGAATATCCAGACCCGAATCACGGTCCAGCCCCAAGGTGAGTTGGGTCAGATCGTTGGATCCGATGGAAAAACCGTCGAAGAACTCCAGAAAGCGCTCGGCCAGCACCGCGTTGCTCGGCACCTCGCACATCATGATCAGCCGCAGGCCGTTTTCCCCGCGCCTGAGCCCATGGCGCCCCAGCAGCTCGGTCACCGCTTGCGCCTGCCCCAGAGTGCGCACAAAGGGCACCATCACCTCCACATTGGACAAGCCCATCTCCTGGCGCACGCGCCGCAGGGCCTCGCACTCCATCGCAAAGGCCTCGGCAAAGTCGGCGCTCAGATAGCGCGCCGCGCCGCGAAAACCGAGCATCGGATTTTCTTCCTCGGGCTCATAGCGCGAACCGCCTATGAGCTTGCGGTACTCGTTGGACTTGAAATCCGACAGCCGCACGATCACAGGCTTGGGCCAGAAGGCCGCCGCGATCGTGGCCACGCCCTCGGCCACTTTGTCCACGTAAAAAGCGCGCGGCGAAGCATGGCCACGGGCCACACTTTCTACCGCCTTCTTCAAGTCGGCATCGACCGCCGGATAGTCCAGGATGGCCTTGGGGTGCACACCAATGTTGTTGTTGATGATGAACTCCAGCCGTGCCAAGCCCACGCCCTGATTGGGCATCTGGGCAAAGTCAAAGGCCAGCTGCGGATTGCCCACATTCATCATGATCTTGAGGTCCAGCGGCGGCATCTGGCCGCGCTCCACCTCGGTGACCTCGGTCTCGATCAGCCCGTCATACACATGACCGGTATCGCCCTCGGCGCAGCTGACAGTGACCAGCATCTCGCTGCTCAGGTGGTCGGTGGCATTGCCACAGCCGACCACCGCCGGGATGCCCAGCTCGCGCGCGATGATGGCCGCATGGCAGGTGCGCCCGCCCCGGTTGGTCACGATGGCGCTGGCGCGCTTCATCACCGGCTCCCAATTGGGGTCGGTCATGTCGGTCACCAGCACGTCGCCGGCCTGCACCTGATCCATCTCGCCGATGTGCCGCACCAGTCGCACTGGGCCCGTGCCTATCTTTTGGCCGATGGCCCGGCCTGAAGTGAGCACCGTGCCCGAACCCTTGAGCTTGTAGCGCAACTCAGCCTGGCCCTTGGCCTGGCTTTTGACCGTCTCGGGCCGTGCCTGCAGGATGTACATCTGCCCATCGATCCCGTCCTTGCCC
>CANHGF010000319.1 GCA_947460065.1 Comamonadaceae bacterium | reverse complement strand
TCCAGCATGCCAGTGGCCATGGCGGTGCCCAGCAAGATCACCCCGGCGCTCAAGCCCATGCCGGCGGTGACATGCTCGCCCAGCAGTGCAATCCCATAGCCCACGGCAAACAGCGGAATCAGGTAGGTCACCGCCAGCGCCCGCGAGGGGGTGGCGCTGGCCAGCAGACGGAAGTACAGCAGATAGGCCACGCCGGTGCACAAGGCCCCAAGGACCACCAAGCTGGCCCAGGTTTTGGCACTTGGGGCCTGGGCTGGCCACAGCCAGACCGCAGGCACCGCCATCAGCAGCGCCGCGCCTATCAGGCTGCCGGTGGCCGAAACCAGGGGCGGCACGTCCCGCATATAAAGGCGGGTGAAACTGGCAGCCAGGGCGTAGCTGATGCAAGCACCCAGGCAGGCCAGCATGGCCCACAGAGGATGCAGACCCGTTTGGTTGGACTTGATGCCGGCCTGATCCCAGGCCAGCAGGCTCACGCCCACAAAGCCCAGCACCAGCCCGACGATGCGCCAGCGGCCGGGCCGCTCTCCCAGCCAGAGCCAGGCCACCAGAGCGCCAAACATCGGCACGCTGGCGTTGATGATGGACGACAGGCCGGTGGTGATGCTCAGCAGCGCAAAGGCAAACAAGGTAAAGGGGATGCCCGAGTTGAGCAAGCCGACAAACAGCACCGGCAGCCAGTGTTGCTTGAGCAGCGAGGCCTGACCGCGCCAGATCAGCAGCGGCAGCAGGAAGAGTGCGCCCAGGCTGACACGCAGCGCCGCAGTGGGCAGGGGCCCGAGTTCGGCCGCTGCGATCTGCATGAACATGAAGGACGCACCCCAGATGGCGCCCAGGGCAATGAAGGGGCCCCTCCAGCCCCGCTCAGCCGCCGCGGTCGACCTCAAACCACGCCCTCGAGTCGCAGTAAGGCGCGCTTGCGATCCAGGCCGCCGGCATAACCGGTGAGCCTGCCATCGCGCCCAAGGACCCGGTGGCAGGGCACGATGATGGACAGCCGGTTGCGCCCGACCGCTGCACCCACGGCTCGGGCGGCGCTCGGCCGGCCGATATGCCCGGCGAGCTCGCCATAGCTTTGATGCTGGCCGTGCGCAATGTCCAGCAAGGCACGCCAGACGTTTTGCTCGAAGGCGGTGCCGACGCTCAGGTCCAGGGGCAGATCAAACCGGCGGCGTTGGCCCGCAAAGTATTCGCTCAGCTGTTGGCGAGCGTCCTTGAGCAAGGGGTGATCATCTTGATGGGGCCACAAGGGACCATCGAGCTCGCTCGGTCGGTGTTTTTGGCCTTCAAACCACAGACCGGCCAGTCCTTGCGCACTGGCCAGCAGGCGCACCGGCCCCAAGGGCGTGGAGCACTGGCTTTGGACAGGCAATTCGATCATGGGCTTTTGAGTGGTGCATCGGCGCAAGGAGCACAGGTTGATCATAAGGGGCCCCCAGCCTCAGTTAAAGAGCTGGTGGGGTCGGATGGGCCGGTTGAGCTCATGGGATGCGAGCGCGGGACACCTAAAATAACTGTTTTGGTTCTTCATTGGCGCTTGCCAGTGTTCCCAATGGACAGCCAGGCTCGGCCTCAAAAAGGCCGCAGCACGAATACATCATCGGGAATTCCCATGCCACTGAGCCCCTCCATCTTCAAGGCCTACGACATCCGCGGCGTGGTGCCGTCTACGCTGGATGAGGATGTAGCCCGTGCCCTGGGTCTGGCATTTGGTTCGCAGGCGCTGGCGCAGGGGGAGAAGGTGGTGGCCGTCGGCCGCGATGGCCGACTGTCGGGGCCGGCCTTGAGTCAGGCGTTGATCGATGGCCTGATCCACGCCGGGGTGGATGTGATCGACGTGGGGGCGGTGACTACCCCCATGCTTTATTTTGCCGCCAGCACCTTGTGTGCCAGCGGCATACAGGTCACCGGAAGCCACAACCCAAGGGACTACAACGGCTTCAAGATGGTGCTGGCCAGCCGCGCCATTTACGGCGAGGAGATTCAGGGTCTGCGGCGCATGATGGAGAGCCAATCCTGGTCGCTGGCCGCGCAGCCCGGCAAGGTCAGCCAGGTCGATGTCCTGCCGGCCTACCGCCAGCGCATCGCAGGCGATGTGAAGCTGGCCAGGCCGATGAAGATCGTCATCGACAGCGGCAACGGTATTGCCGGTGCGTCCGCACCCGCAATTTTCAGAGCCTTGGGCTGCGAAGTGAGCGAGTTGTTTAGCGAGGTCGATGGACAGTTCCCCAACCACCATCCCGACCCCAGCAAGCCGGAGAACCTGCGCGATCTGATCGCCGCGCTGCAAAGCGGCGACGCCGAAATTGGCCTGGCCTTCGACGGTGACGGCGACCGCCTGGGCATTGTCACCAAGGACGGGCAGAACATCTTTCCCGACCGTCAGTTGATGCTGTTCGCCCGTGATGTCCTAAGCCGCGTACCCGGGGCCCCAATTTTGTTTGACGTCAAATGCTCGCAGCGACTGGCGCCCAGCATTGAGGCTGCAGGCGGCCAGCCAGTGATGTACAAGACCGGCCACTCGCTGATCAAGGCGCGCATGCGCGAGCTCAATTCACCCCTGGGCGGCGAGATGAGCGGACATATGTTCTTCAAGGAGCGGTGGTACGGCTTTGACGATGGCACTTATGCTGGTGCGCGCCTGCTGGAGATCCTCAGCCGCAGCGCCGATGCCTCCGAGGTGCTCAATGCCTTGCCGAGCAGCCACAGCACGCCCGAGCTCAATGTGGCTTGCCAGGAGGGCGAGCCGCCGCGTCTGGTGGCCGAGCTGATCGCGCTGGGTCAGGCGCAGTTCGTGGCCCCGGCCCAGGTCTCGACCATCGATGGCTTGCGGGTGGATTGGCCCGACGGCTTTGGCCTGATCCGCGCGTCCAACACCACGCCGGTGCTGGTGCTGCGTTTTGAGGGCCAGACCGAACAGGCCTTGCAGCGCATCGAGGCTGAGATGCTGGCCTTGCTGCGCCGTGTCAAGCCTGATGCGCAGCTGCAAGGCGCGGCGCACTGAGCCCGTACTGAGCCCGCAGCGCATGCGCATCCTGCTCGTCAAGTTGTCCTCGCTGGGCGATGTGGTGCACGCCATGGCGGCCTTGCAGGACCTACGCAGCGCGCTGCCACAGGCGCAAGTGGACTGGGTGGTCGAGCGGGGATTTGCGCCCCTGCTGGCGCGCTGCGCCGGACTGGAAAACATCATTGCCTGCGAGCTGCGTCGCTGGCGCCGCTTGCCATTGGCTGCCGATACCCGCGCACAGTGGCGCGCTTTCAAGGCCGAACTGCAGCAGCAGGCCTATGACGCGGTCATCGACCTGCAGGGCCTGACCAAGTCAGCGGTGGTGGCGCGGCTCGCGCGGCTGGCCCCGGGTGGGCGGCGCTATGCCATGGCCAACCAGACTGAGGGCTCGAGCTATGAGGCGCCGACCCGCTGGCTGGCCGATGACGCGATTGTCATCGAGCCCCATGTGCATGCGGTGCAGCGCAGCCGTCTGCTGTGCGCGCGCGCCTTGGCTTACTCGCTGGCGAGCCAGGAGCAGTTTGGGTTGCAGGCCCGCGCGAGCGACCCCCAGCTTTGGCCCGCAGGGGCTGCGCCAAGCCGCAACGATGTGGTGCTTGCCCATGGCAGCTCGCGGGAGGACAAGCTCTGGCCCGACGCTCTGTGGATCGCCCTGGGTCAGCGCTTGCAGGCCGCTGGCCTGCGCCCGGTGCTGCCCCATGGCAGCCAGGCCGAGCAGGCGCGCAGCGAACAACTGGCGCGGCAGTTGCCGGGGGCGGCGGTCTGGCCGCGTCTGCCGCTCGATGCTTTGACAGATGCCCTGGGTGCCACAGCCGGTGTGATTGGCGTGGACAGTGGCCT
>CANHGF010000318.1 GCA_947460065.1 Comamonadaceae bacterium | reverse complement strand
GGTGGCTGAACTGTCCACCGCTTCGGGCGTGGTCACCCACGCCGCCAGCGGACGGCGTGGGTGGCTGAACTGTCCACCGCTTCGGGCGTGGTCACCCACGCCGCCAGCGGACGGCGCCTGCGCTATGGCGAGATTGCCGCCTTTGCCACCGTGCCGGCTCAGCTGCCCGCCATCACCGTGGCCGATCTCAAGAAGCCCGAGCAGTACAAGCTGATCGGTCGCGCCGATCTGGGCCGTACCGATGTGCTGTCCAAGGTCAACGGCCAGGCCAAGTTTGGTATCGATGTGACGGTGCCCGACATGGTTTATGCAACGGTGCTGGAGTCGCCCATGGACGGCGCCAGACCCGACCAGGTCAATACCGCTGAAGCCATGGCTGTGCCTGGTGTGATCCAGGTGCTGGCACTGCCTTTTGGCGTGGCCGTCATTGCCCAGACGGTGGAAGCCAGCCGCACTGCACGTAACGTCCTCAAGGCCAAGGTGAGCTGGGATACGTCCAATGCACGTGCCGCTGGATTTGACTCGGACAAGGCCAAAGAGGAGTATGCCCGCAATGGTCGCTCGGCCGAGGCCAAGCCCATGAACGCCTACAAAAAGGGCGAGGCCGACCAGGCCTTGGCCTCTGCGGCACGGGTGATTGAAGGTACTTTCTGGTCCGAGCACACCTACCATGCCCAGCTCGAGCCCATGAACTGCGTGGCCCGGGTGGCCGCCGACGGTCAGTCGGCCGAGGTGTGGACCGGTACGCAAGCGCCGGTGCTGGCGGCGATGGCCGCCGCTGGCGTGCTCAAGACCACGCCCGACAAGATCCGGCTCAACCAGATGCTGCTCGGTGGCGGCTACGGACGGCGGATCACGCCGGACATCGTCGCGCAGACGGTGGCCATTGCCAACGCCAGCAAGAGGACGGTTAAGCTCATCCTGACGCGTGAGGACGACATGGCCGCCGCACGCCCGCGCCCCATGACGCACCACATCATGCGCGCCGGCCTGGATGCGCAGGGCAAGCTGGTGGGCTGGAAGCACCGCATCGTGGCCGAGAACGTGGACGCGGTGGCCGCGCCGCCGCGCTTTGCCGCCACCGGCGGCAAGGACTACATCGGCTGGCAAGGCTCCAACCTGCCGCACTACGACATCGCCAACTGGGAATCCGAGGGTGTGCGCGAGCAGCGTGGCATGCGTGTACATGCCTTCCGTGGCATCGGCGCCGGCCATAACAAGTTTGCGATCGAGTCCTTTCTGGATGAGGTGGCTCAGGCCCGCAAGATGGACCCGCTGGCCATGCGCCTGGAGCTCACCCAGAACGATCCCCGTGCGCGGGCGGTGATCGAGGCGGTGGCTGAGATGTCCGACTGGAAGCGCAAGCGCACCGGCCGTGCACTGGGCCTTGCCTTTGCTGACTACCACGGCACGGTGGCCGCCGGTGTGGCCGAGGTTTCGCTCGATGCCAAATCCGGCAAGATCACGGTGCACAACTATTGGACCGCTGCAGATCCAGGTCTTGTGGTTCACCCGGAGAGCGTGCTGGGTCAATTGGAAGGTGGGGCGGTCTTTGGGCTGTCGGTGGCTTTGCTGGAGGAGCTGACCATTAAGGGCGGGGCGGTTCAGCAGACCAATTACCACGACTATCCGGTTTTGCGCATGGCCGACATGCCTGAGATCCATACCCGTATCGTGCGTTCGGGCGCAGCACCGACCGGCATGGGCGAGGCCGGTGTCGGTCCGGTGGCGCCGGCCATTGCCAATGCAGTGGCTCAGCTGACCGGCAAGCGCCTGCGCGAACTGCCGATGACGCCGGCCCGGGTCAAGCGCCAGCTGGCCTGAGACTGGACTTAGGATTCGGCCCCGCCCAGGGCCGGCTCAAGCGCCGCCCTAGGCCACTGGCCCGGGCGGCGTTTTTGTTCAGGGGGATGCGGCTTGCAGTCCACAGTGCGACATGGCCTGAGTCTTAATCTATTGCTTGATTGGCAGCTACCTGTGCTTACAATCATCGGAATCGAACGATCGTACTTTTTAGTCCCGGATACGGGTCGGTGCCACGCCGATCTGCGGTCTGCGACACACCATCCTTGCCCTTGAGGAAAGACTTCGAGCATGACGGCACGTTATGAATTGCACGGCCCGGTGGCCGTGATCACCCTGGACAATCCGCCGGTCAACGGCCTGGGCCACGCTACACGTCTGGCCATCACCCAAGGTCTAGACCGGGCCAACGGCGACCCGGCGGTGCGGGCGATCGTGCTGACCGGCGCGGGCAAGGCGTTTTCCGGCGGCGCCGATATCCGGGAGTTTGGCAAGCCAGCGGCCCTGGCCGAGCCGAATTTGCTCAGCGTCATTCTGGCCTGCGAGTACTCGGCCAAGCCGGTGGTGGCGGCGGTGCATTCGGTGGCGATGGGCGGTGGCCTGGAGCTGTCGCTGGGTTGCCACTACCGCATTGCGGCGCCGGGCTGCAAGGTGGCCCTGCCCGAAGTCAAGCTGGGCTTGATCCCGGGCGCAGGCGGCACCCAGCGTCTGCCGCGTGCGATCGGCATCGAGGCGGCGCTCAATATGATTGTTTCAGGCGAACCCGTGGCGAGCGAACTGCTGATGCAGGTGCCCGGGCAGAAGCTGTTTGATCGACTGGCAAGCTCAGCCGAGCAGCTGATGACTGAGGCGTTGGCTTTGGCCCAGGAGGTGGCCGATGTGCGGCCGCTGCCGCTGGTGCGCCATCTGCCCTGCCAGCATCCGCAGGGCCAAGCTTATTTCCAGTTTGCGCGCAATATGGTCGCCACCCAGGCCCGCAACCTGCCTGCGCCATTGAAGTGCGTGGACGCGATCGAGATCGCCACCACCGCCGCCCATTTTGAAGAGGGCATGCTGCGCGAACGCGAGATGTTCATCAACCTGATGTGGACGCCGCAGTCGCGCGCTCTGCGGCACCTCTTTGCCGCCGAACGGGCCGCCTCCAAGGTGGCTGATGTGCCTGAGGACACCCCCAAGCGCCCCATTGCCTCGGTGGCGGTCATCGGTGCGGGCACCATGGGCGGTGGCATCGCCATGAACTTTCTCAATGCCGGCATTGCGGTGCGCATGCTCGAGATGAAGCAAGAGGCGCTCGATCGCGGCCTGGCCACGATACGCAAGAACTACGAGGCCCAGGTCGCCAAGGGCAAGCTCAAGGCCGATGTGTACCAGGGGCGCATGGCTTTGCTCTCCAGCACGCTGGACTACGCCGACATCGCACAGGCTGATTTGGTGATTGAAGCCGTGTTTGAGGAGATGGGCGTCAAGGAGCAGGTGTTTGCCCAGCTCGACAAGGTGTGCAAGAGCGGCGCTATTTTGGCCAGCAACACCTCCACGCTGGACCTCAACCGCATCGCTGCCTTCACCAGCCGCCAGCAGGACGTGATCGGCATGCATTTTTTCAGCCCAGCCAATGTGATGAAGCTGCTGGAGGTGGTGCGCGGCCAACAGACCGGCAAGGATGTGTTGGCCACGGTGATGGCGGTCGCCAAAAAGATCAAGAAGACGGCGGTGGTCTCGGGCGTCTGCGATGGCTTCATTGGCAACCGCATGATCGAGCAGTACGCCCGCCAGGCTGGGTTTTTGCTCGACGAGGGCTGTACGCCGGCGCAGGTCGACCGGGCGGTTGAGAAATTCGGTTTTGCCATGGGGCCGTTTCGCATGGGCGATCTAGCCGGCAATGACATTGGTTGGGCCATACGCAAGCGCCGCTATGTAGAGCACCCGGGCCTGCGCTACAGCAAGACGGCTGATTTGCTCTGCGAGCTGGGCCGATTTGGGCAAAAGACCGGCGCGGGCTGGTACGACTATGCCCCTGGTAAGCGCGAACCTGTGCCCAGCGCGCAGGTGCTGCAGAT
>CANHGF010000317.1 GCA_947460065.1 Comamonadaceae bacterium | reverse complement strand
TGTTGCCCCTGCTGCAGGCCCTGCCCGGGGTGCAAGTGGCGCCGGCGCCCGGGGCTATGTATGCTTTTTTATGCATGCCGCAGTTCCCCGACAGCCTGGGTCTGGCCCAGCGGCTGGTGCGCGAAGCCGGTCTGGGGCTGGCGCCTGGCCATGCTTTTCATGACAGTGCTCAAGTTCAGATGCAAGGTTGGTTGCGCTGGTGCTTTGCCAGCGCAGACCTGCAGCGGCTGCGCCAGGGGGCCGATCGGCTGGCCGGCTGGATCGGGCTATAATCATTAGCTTCACTGAGTTCAGGCTCAGCTGAAGGGTTTAAAACCATCACGGCGCCGGCGGTCCTTTTGACTGCTGCGTTCGCAAGTCAAGGAAACTTCATGATTGCCAAAGATATCAAGGCCAGCATCGTTGCGGCCAACGCCCGTTCCGCCGGTGACACCGGTAGCCCGGAAGTTCAGGTCGCGCTGCTGACCGGCCGCATCAACGAACTCACCCCCCACTTCAAAACCCACGGCAAGGACCACCATGGTCGCCGCGGTCTGCTGCGCATGGTCAGCCGCCGTCGCAAGCTGCTGGACTACCTCAAGGCCAAGGACGCTGATCGCTATACCGCGCTGATCGCCAAGCTGGGCCTGCGCAAGTAAGCGCCGGATGACAGACAAGAGCGCCTGAGTTGGTTCGCTGGCTCAGGCGCTTTTTACATCGGAGCAAGGCCCCTCGAACACGCGCTGTGTCATTCCACAAGAAACTGCAGTCGGTTTTTTTTGGAATGGCATCGTGTTCTCCAGCCCAGCTCCGGGCCCCTCAGGGCAGCCTCATGCCCTCATTTCAAGCAACGGAGACCGACGATGAGTATTTTCAATAAAGTCAGCAAAACGTTTCAGTGGGGCCAGCACAAGGTCACCTTAGAAACCGGCGAGATCGCTCGCCAATCCACCGGCGCAGTGCTGGTGGATATGGAAGGCACCGTGGTGCTGGCCACCGTGGTGGCACGCACCGACGCCAAGCCCGGCCAGGACTTTTTCCCACTGACGGTCGACTACCTCGAGAAGACCTATGCCGCTGGCAGGATTCCCGGCAGCTTTTTCAAGCGTGAAGGCCGTCCCAGCGAGTTCGAGACCCTGACCTCGCGCCTGATTGATCGCCCGATCCGCCCGCTTTTCCCGGATGGTTTTTTCAACGAGGTGCAGGTGGTCGTCCATGTGCTTTCGCTCAACCCGCAGGTCGAAGGTGACATCCCGGCCCTGATTGCTTCGAGCGCAGCCCTGGCTGTTTCCGGCATTCCTTTTAATGGCCCGATTGGCGCCGCCCGGGTCGGCTATGTCGATGGCCAATACGTGCTCAATCCCAGCAAAGAACAACTGGCAAAGTCCCAGATGGATTTGGTGGTGGCCGGCACCGAAGCGGCCGTGTTGATGGTCGAGTCCGAGGCCCAGCAACTGCCCGAAGACATCATGCTTGGCGCGGTGGTGTTCGGCCATGACCAGGGCAAGGTGGCGATTGAGGCCATTCATGAGCTGGTGCGCGATGCGGGCAAGCCGGTCTGGAGCTGGCAAGCTCCGGCCAAGGACGAGCCTCTGATCGCCAAAGTCAATGAGCTGGCTCAGGGCAAGCTGCAGGCCGCCTACCAGATCCGCAGCAAGCAGGCCCGCACCCAGGCTTGCCGCGTGGCTTATGCCGAGACCAAGGACGCCTTGACCGCGGCCGGCATGGCTTTCGACTCGGTGAAGGTCGAAGGTTTGTTGTTTGAAATTGAGGCCAAGATTGTGCGCAGCCAGATCCTCGCTGGCGAGCCGCGCATCGACGGCCGCGACACGCGTACCGTGCGTCCCATCGAAATTCGCAATTCGGTGCTGCCGCGCACCCACGGCTCGGCCCTGTTCACCCGTGGGGAAACCCAGGCGCTGGTGGTGGCCACGCTGGGCACTGAGCGCGATGCCCAGCGCATCGACGCCTTGTCGGGCGACTATGAAGACCGCTTCCTGCTGCACTACAACATGCCTCCGTTTGCCACCGGCGAAACCGGCCGCGTGGGCAGCCCCAAGCGCCGCGAGATCGGCCACGGCCGTCTGGCCAAGCGCGCCCTGGTGGCGGTGCTGCCCAGCAAGGAAGAGTTTCCCTACACCATGCGTGTGGTCTCTGAGATCACCGAGTCCAATGGCTCCTCGTCCATGGCTTCGGTTTGCGGCGGTTGCCTGTCGCTGATGGACGCTGGCGTGCCGCTCAAAGCCCATGTGGCCGGCATCGCCATGGGCCTGATCAAGGAAGACAACCGCTTTGCGGTGCTCACCGACATCCTGGGCGACGAGGACCACCTCGGCGACATGGACTTCAAGGTGGCCGGCACGACCAACGGTATTACCGCCTTGCAGATGGACATCAAGATCCAGGGCATCACCAAAGAGATCATGCAAGTCGCCCTGGCCCAGGCCAAGGAAGCGCGCATGCACATCCTGGGCAAGATGCAGGACGCCATGGGCGAAGCCAAGACCGAGGTCTCTAGCTTCGCGCCCAAGCTGTTCACCATGAAGATCAACCCTGACAAGATCCGCGACGTGATCGGCAAGGGCGGTGCAGCCATCCGTGCGCTGACCGAGGAGACCGGCTGCCAGATCAACATCGAGGAAGACGGCACCATCACCATCGCCGCCACCGAAGCGGCCAAGGCCGACGAGGCCAAGCGCCGCATTGAAGAAATCACCGCTGAGGTTGAAATCGGTAAGGTCTATGAAGGCCCGATCACCAAGCTGCTCGACTTCGGCGCCCTGGTCAACCTCTTGCCGGGTAAGGACGGTCTGCTGCACATCAGCCAGATCGCCCATGAGCGCGTCGAAAAAGTCACCGACTACCTCTCCGAAGGCCAAGTCGTGCGCGTCAAGGTGCTCGAGACCGACGAGAAGGGCCGCGTCAAGCTGTCGATGAAGGCCTTGATCGAAAGGCCTGCTCAGTCCTGATACCCTAGGCCCCGGCTCGCCGCTGGGGCCCACAAAATGCTGCCATGAAAGCTGTCGAGATCTCTGCCTACGGCGCGCCTGAAGTGCTGCGCCTGATCGAACGCCCCGATGCTCAGGCTGGCGTTGGGGAAGTACTCATCCGTGTGGGTGCCAGCGGGGTGAACAGGCCCGATGTGCTGCAGCGCACCGGGAACTATCCGATGCCGCCCGGCGCGTCTGACATTCCAGGGCTGGAAGTGGCCGGCGAAATTGTTGGCGGCGACGCTCAGGCCATGGCCTCGCGGGGCTTGCGCCTGGGTCAGCGGGTGTGCGCTTTGGTGGCCGGCGGTGGCTATGCCGAGCTGTGTGCCGCGCCGGTGGGCCAGTGTCTGCCGGTGCCTCAGGGCTTGAGCGATGTGCAGGCCGCGTCCTTGCCGGAGACCTTCTTCACGGTCTGGAGCAATGTCTTCGATCGTTGTTCGCTCAAAGCGGGTGAGACCTTGTTGGTCCAGGGCGGCTCCAGCGGTATCGGCGTGACGGCGATCCAGATGGCCAAGGCCGCTGGCGCCAAGGTCATCGTGACGGTGGGTAACGAGGACAAGGTGCAAGCCTGCTTGGCGCTCGGCGCGAGCCACGCCATCAACTACAAGACCGAGGATTTCGTGGCCGAGGTCCGGCGCATCACCGAGGGTCGAGGCGTCGACGTCATCCTGGACATGGTCGCCGGCAGCTATGTCGGCCGTGAGATTGATTGCCTGGCCGATGACGGGCGGCTGGCCATCATTGCAGTGCAGGGCGGCATCAAAGCAGAAATCAATGCAGGCTTGGTACTGCGGCGGCGCTTGAGCGTATACGGCTCGACCCTGCGTCCCCGCTCGGTGGCCTTCAAAACTGCCATCGCCGACAAGCTGCGCGAGCAAGTCTGGCCGCAGATCGAGTCC
>CANHGF010000316.1 GCA_947460065.1 Comamonadaceae bacterium | reverse complement strand
GGCAGCCTGACCTGGCCGACCAGGCCCAGCGCCCGCAGGCGCAGGGCGGCTTGTCAGCCCAGGCCCAGCAGCTGGCGCGCGAGCGGGCCGAACTGTTACTCAGCCGCTGGCAAGCCCAGGGGTGTGCGAGCGCGCCTGAGCTGTCCATGCCAGTGCTCCAGCAGATCATGGGTTTTGTCACCGGCGCGGTAGACCCGCAGGTGGCAGACCTGCTCCTGCACGAACTGGGCATGGCCGTACCGGTGGGCGAGGGCGGGCCCGAGCGCCTGGGTCTGCCAGCCGACTTTCAGGTGGTGGTCATCGGTGCGGGCATGTCGGGGCTGGTGTCGTCCTGGCATCTGCAGCGGCTGGGCATTGCCCACACGGTGCTGGAACGGCAGGCCGAGATCGGCGGCGTCTGGGTCGAGAACCATTACCCTGGCGCCAGGCTCGACACCAGCAACTTCTGCTACAGCTACTCCTTCGCACAGGATGCGGGCTGGCGGCATTTTTTCTCGCCGCGCGATGAGGTACAGCGTTACTTCCAGGAGCTCGCCGCCAAGCGAGGGCTGCTCAGGCATATTCAGCTGAGCACCGAAGTGCAGGCCCTGCGCTACGACGAGGCCCAGTGCCTGTGGCACCTGGACATCGTGCAGGGCGGGCAGCGGCGCAGCTTGCGCGCCCATGCGGTCATCAGCGCGGTCGGCCAGCTCAACAAGCCGCGCCTGCCCGACATTGAAGGACGCGAACGCTTTGCCGGCCCCGCCTGGCATACCGCCCGCTGGCGCCATGATGTGCCGCTCAAGGGCTTGCGGGTTGGCGTCATCGGCACCGGGGCCAGCGCTTTTCAGGTGATCCCACGCATCGCGGGTGAGGTGCAGTCGCTCACTGTGTTCCAGCGCACGCCGCCCTGGGTGATCAAGACACCGGCCTACAACCAGGAGCTGCCGGCGGGCCTGCACTGGCTGCTCGCTAGCCTGCCGGGCTACAACGCCTGGTACCGCTTTGAGCAGTTCTGGGTGGCGGTTGAAGGCCGCAGGCGCTATTCAGTGGTCGATCCCGATTGGCAGCAAGCGGGCTCGGTGTCAGCGCTCAATCAGCAGCTGCGCCAAATGCTCGAGGCCGAGCTCGACCAGGCCTACGCCGGTCGGCCCGATCTGCGCCGGCTCATGACGCCCGACTACCCGCCTTACGGCAAACGCATGCTGCGTGACGACGGCACCTGGTCGGATGCTCTAAAACGCAGCAATGTGACCGTGGTCAGCGAGCCGATTGCGCGCATCACTGAAAGCGCGGTGGTGTGCCGTGACGGCAGCGTGCATGAGCTCGACGTGATCATCTACGGCACCGGCTTTCATGCCTCGCAGTTCCTCAATTCGCTGCAGGTCACAGGCCGTGGCGGCGTCGATTTGCATGCGCAGTGGGGCGTGGACGCGCAGGCCTATCAGGGCGTGTGCGTACCCAATTTTCCTAACCTCTTCATGCTCTACGGGCCCAACACCAACCTGATCACCAATGGCAGCCTGGTGCTGTTTTCGGAGATTGAGATCGAATACATCGTTCGCTGCTTGGCGAGTCTGGGGCAGCGCGGTGCGCGTGCGATGGAAGTCAGCGCAGTGGCCAGTCAGCGCTATGACGAGCGGATCGATGCCCAGACCCGGCGTATGGCCTACGGCGTCGATGGGGTGAGCAACTGGTACAAATCGGCCACCGGTCGGGTGACGCAGAACTGGCCGTTTAGCACGGTGGACTTCTGGCGCCAGATGCAGTCGGTCAAGGAGGATGATTTTGTCTTTTGGCCTTAATCAGCCGCAGCGCGCCGGGGCCGCATGATGGCGCGCCTTGCTACAGGCACGGTGGTGCAGGCCGATATAGCGATTCTGGGCGCTGGCGCGGCCGGCATGTTCGTCGCCCTGGCTGCGCAGTCGCGCGGCCTGCGCGTGGCCCTGTTCGAGCCCCGGGCCGACCTGCCCAATAACCTGGCTATCAGTGGCGGGCTGCTGCCGGTGGCTGGCTCGGGCTTGCAGCGCGCAGCCGGTGTGCCAGACAGCCCCGAGGCCTGGCTGGCCGACCTGCGCCAATTTGCTCCGGGCATGGTCAATGAACAGATTGCCGAGGCTGTGGCGCTGGCCTTGCCCGCGGCCTGCGACTTCTTGCAGGCCCAGTGCGCCGCGCCGCTGCGCTTTCTGCCCGATATGGTGGCTCCCGGCCATGGCCAGCGACGCTTTCACAGTGTGCAGCCGGCCTCAGGCCAGGCACTGCATCAGTGGCTGCGCCAGGCGGTGCGCAGCGCGCCGGGCATCAGCTGGTTTGAAGGCAGTGCCGAGGTCGAGCGCGACGGCGCCGGCTTTGAGCTGCACAGCCCTCAAGGCCTGTTCGACGATGTGCGGTCGGCGCAGCTGGTGCTGGCCGGCGGCGGATTTGGCGCCAACGCAGACATGGTGGCGCAGTACATCCCCGGCATGGGCGGGGCGCTGCACAACGGCTCGGCCACCAACGACGGCAGCACCCTGGCGCTGGGTCTGCGCTGGGGCGCGCAGCTCTGGGGCATGGATGGCTACCAGGGCCAGGGCCATACCAACCCGGGCGGCGTCACCCGTCTGGGCATGGGCATCCCCTCGCTGGGCGGCATCATGGTCAACCGCCAGGGCCTGCGTTTTGTGGCCGAGGACATCGGCCCCTCGGCGCTCGCGCCCGCCGTGCTCGCACAAAGCGGCGGCCTCGCGTTGGAGCTGTTTGACCAGGCCATAGAAGACCAGCTGGGCAACCATTCGGCCTATCAGCAGGCGCGGCAGGCCGGCTGCGTGCTCAGCGCGCAGACCCTGCCTGAACTGGCCGCGCTGGCGGGCATAGAGGCAGCGGCGCTGCAGCACACCCTCGATGAGGTGAGCGCCTGCGCGCAGGGCCAGACCGATCGGCTGGGCCGACGCTCATTTGCTCGCGTGCTCGGCGCGCCCTGGAAGGCCTCTTGGGTGACTGGCGCGCTCTCACACACCCAGGGCGGCCTGCTGACGGATGCCGACGGCGCGGTGCTGCAAGCAGGTGGCCAGCGCATGGCGGGCGTGTTTGCCGCCGGTGGCTGCGCGGCGGGTCTGTCGGGCCGCGGCGCCGAAGGCTATCTGCCTGGCAATGGCCTGGCCCAGGCCTTCGGTCTGGGCTGGCGGGTGGCGCAGGCTCTGGGCTGACCGCGTAAAGCGCGCGGGTGGCTCACAGCCCTTGTTCGGGCAACTCGATCAGCCCGCGCGGCAGGCTCCAGGCGGGTTCGGCCCCCTGCTCGGTGATGAGGAACTGGTCTTCGATGATGAAGCCGCCCTCGCCGTCCACATACACCGGCGTCTCAAAGGCCAGCACCATGCCTGGCTCGATCGGCTCATGGGCTTGCGCTGCGATGAAGGGCGGCACCTCGCAGAAGGTGTCGTGGCCCAGGCTGTGGCCATAGTGGCCGCGGCTGAAGCCGGTAAAGCCGGCGCGGTGGATGGCGGCGGTGGCGCGGGCATGCACATCGCTGAGCAGGTGACCGGGCTTGAGCACTTCAAGGCCAGCGGCAAAAGCGTCTTCCAGCGCGCGCATGATCTCGCGGGTGCGCGGCCGGGCTTGACCCAGCACATAGGTGCGCCCGCTGTCTGAGCTGTAGCCTTCAACCAGGCAGCCCACATCAAACTTGAGCACATCGCCCGGGGTGATCTGCCCGCCCCCTTGCCAGGGCAAGGGGCCCACCGTGGTGTATTCCCACTGGCCCGACAGGCGCACGCCGCGGCGCTGCACCTCGGCGGCCACGCCGTCCTTCCAGGCCTGGGCAATGGTGTCGCGGTGCTGGCCGGTGCGTACGCTGGCCACCGCGCGGCGCATGCCGGCTTCGGCCAGGGCCGCCGCCTGTTGCAGCAAAGCGATT
>CANHGF010000315.1 GCA_947460065.1 Comamonadaceae bacterium | reverse complement strand
GGTGGTCTTCTTGGTCAGGATGTGACGCTTGAAGGCTTGACCGCGCTTGACGGTGCCACCGGGACGAACGCGAAAACGCTTTTTCGCGCTGCTCTTGGTCTTCATTTTGGGCATGACTGCTCCTTCTTCTTTGTGCTCGCGAGGCGCTGTGAAACCTTCCACAGAACTTGTAGGCCCCGAGCCACTTGCTCAGGTTCCAGGCCTTTCGGCCGGACCTGGCGAGACCGGAAAAAACTTCCGACCTCCGGGACAGCGCAAAGGCCGCCGCCCCATCCACCCCGTCGGCGACCAACCGACCGGGCTTGTTCAATCCTTACAACTTCAGCCCTCAGGCCTTGGTCGTCTCTGCCGCCTCGGCAGAGGCAGCCGCTTTGCCGCCACCGGCTTTTTTCTTGCCCGGGGCGATCATCATGATCATCTGCCGACCCTCGAGCTTGGGAAACTGCTCGACGATGATGCTGTCAGCCAACTCATCGCGGATGCGCGCCAACAAGGCCAAGCCCAACTCCTGGTGGGTAATCTCACGACCGCGAAACCGCAGCGTGATCTTGCACTTGTCGCCCTCGTCCAGAAACCGCCGGATATTGCGCAACTTGATGTTGTAGTCACCGTCGTCGGTGCCGGGTCGGAATTTAATTTCCTTGACCTCGATCACCTTCTGCTTGGACTTGGCTTCGGCGGCCCGCTTTTGCTCGGCATACTTGAACTTGCCGTAGTCAATCAGTCGGCACACCGGAGGAATTGCGGTCGGAGAGATTTCCACCAGATCCACATCAGCCTCACCGGCCAAGCGCAGCGCTTCCATGGTGGAGACAATGCCGATGGGCTCGTTGTCCGGGCCCATGAGGCGAACCTCCGGGGCCATGATTTCCCGGTTCAGGCGGTGCTTGCGTTCCTCGCGTTGGCGACGGTCACGAAATTCAGTAGCGATGGCAGCTATCCTTCAAACAAGGCTACACCAGCTGTAGCAGCTTTCACCCGCAGACACCGCGGCCAAAGCGCCCCACAAAGGGACAAATTCGGTCGATTCAGGATTTGTTGGCAATGTCGGAAGCGATCTGCGCTGAGAACGCTTCGAGGGACATCACACCCAGGTCCTTGTTGCCTCGGGCACGCACCGCCACCGAGCCAGCCGCTTTTTCCTTGTCGCCCACGACCAGGATGTAGGGAGGCTTTTGCAACGAGTGCTCGCGTATTTTATACGTGATTTTCTCGTTGCGCAGGTCCAGATCGACCCTAAGCCCTTGATTTGTCAGAGTTTTGGCGATTTCCCGACAGTAATCGGCCTGCGCATCGGTGATGTTGAGCACGGCAATTTGCACCGGCGCCAGCCAAGTAGGCAGAGCGCCAGCATGCTCTTCAATGAGGATACCGATAAAGCGCTCCATGCTGCCGACGATGGCCCGGTGCAGCATGACAGGGCGGTGGCGGTTGCCGTCCTCGCCCACATACTCGGCATCGAGCCGCTCGGGCATGGAAAAATCCACCTGTATGGTGCCGCACTGCCACTGGCGACCCAGCGCGTCCTTGAGCGTGTACTCGATCTTGGGGCCATAAAAAGCGCCGTCGCCCGGGGCAATCTCGAAATCGCAGCCCGAGGCCTTCAGGCTGTCCATCAACGCCTGCTCGGCCTTGTCCCAGCTCTCGTCCGAGCCTATGCGCTTTTCCGGCCGGGTGGCGACCTTGTAGATGATGTGCTTGAAGCCGAAGTCGGTGTAGACCTTTTGCAGCAAGGTGGTGAAGGCCAATACCTCCGGCTGGATCTGGTCTTCGGTACAGAAGATGTGGCCGTCGTCCTGGGTAAAGCCGCGTACCCGCATGATGCCGTGCAGCCCGCCCGAGGGCTCGTTACGGTGGCACTGGCCAAACTCGCCGTAGCGCAGCGGCAGGTCCCGGTAGCTCTTGATGCCCTGCTTGAAGATCAGGATGTGACCCGGACAATTCATGGGCTTGAGGGCGTACTCGCGCTTTTCGCTCTCGGTGGTGAACATGTTCTCGCGGTACTTGTCCCAGTGTCCGGTCTTCTCCCACAGAGTCTTGTCAATGACCTGCGGGCCCTTGACCTCCTGGTAGCCGTTGTCCTGGTAGACGCGGCGCATGTACTGCTCCACGCCTTGCCACACCGTCCAGCCCTTGGGATGCCAGAACACCAGACCCGGGGCATGGTCGTCAATGTGGAACAAGTCCAGCTCGCGGCCTAGCTTGCGGTGGTCGCGCTTTTCGGCCTCTTCCAGCAAAGTCAGGTACTGCTGCAGGTCCTCTTTGCTGGCCCAAGCGGTGCCGTAGATGCGCTGCAGCATCTCGTTGCGGTGGTCGCCCCTCCAGTAGGCGCCGGCCACTTTCATCAGCTTGAAGTGCTTGAGCTTGCCAGTGCTGGGCACGTGCGGGCCCCGGCACAGGTCCTCAAATCCACCCTCTCGATAGAGTGAGACCTCTTGGTCGGCCGGGATGGAGCCGATGATCTCGGCCTTGTAGTGCTCGCCCATGGCCTTGAAATGAGCCACCGCTTCGTCGCGCGGCAGCACCCGCCGCAACACCGGCTCGTCCTTGGCGGCGAGCTCCGACATGCGCTTTTCAATGGCCTGCAAGTCCTCGGGCGTGAAGGGGCGCTTGTAGGAGAAGTCGTAATAAAAGCCGTTTTCAATCACCGGGCCTATGGTCACCTGGGCCTCGGGGAACAGCGCCTTAACCGCATAGGCCAAGAGGTGGGCGGTGGAGTGACGGATCAGCTCCAGTCCGTCGGCATCCTTGGCGGTGACGATGGACAGCTTGGCATCTTGCGCCACAGTAAAGCTGGTATCGACCAACTGACCGTCGACCTTGCCGCCTAGGGCCGCCTTGGCCAGGCCCGCGCCTATGGAGGCGGCCACCTCGGCCACTGTCACCGGCTGGGGAAATTGACGCTGGGAACCGTCGGGAAGCGTGATTTGAACCATGGTTGAAATGAGCAGATGAAAAACAAAAAACGCGGCAGGGGCCGCGCTTTCATGAGGGTGCAAGAGACAGGCGCGACCTGCCGGCCATCAAAGGCCCGCCAAGATCTCCGAGGGAGTTCGCGGTGTCATAACCATCATGCCTTTCTCGCTCTTGTGGGTTGACCTCACTCGATTTTCTCACAAACAGGCGCAATCACTGGGCTGGCCCAAGCGCAAGAAAGCCCAAGGGGCGCCAAAAATCAGGACAGCGCGCCACTTGGGGGTTGCGGCAGGCTCAAAGACATGGCGCAGCGTTTGAAGCCCAGCTTGGGACTCATACGGTTAACCTGCGCGACAGTTCATGGGGCGTCGAGCCCGTTAGCGATCCGCGGGCGCGGAGAGAATCGAGAAGGGAGAGCGAGTGTGACGGCCAAAAGCAAAAGCAAAATCAGGATCGGGACGGGCTCAGGGTGGTGGGGCGACCGGATCGAGCCTGCCGCTGCGGTGGTGAAGCATGGCAAGCTCGATTACCTGTGCTTCGAGACGATGGCCGAAGCCACCCTGTCGGCGGCGCAGGTACGCGCGCGACGGGACCCGAGCTTCCCGGGATACGACACACACCTGGAGGCCCGCATGCGAGCGGTGCTGCCCGGCTGCATGTCCCAGGGCGTCAAGATCATCTCCAACCAGGGCTGGATCAACCCCCTGGCCGCTGCGCAAAAAACGATCGCCTTACTGCGCGAGCTGGGCATGACTGGCGTGCGCGTTGCGGCGGTTGAAGGCAGTGTGGTCACCCACAAGCTGCAGGACATTGCCACCACGGTCGAGGAAACCGGCGGCAGCATCGCCAGCCTGCGCAACGTCGTCTCGGCAGAGGCTTATCTGGGCACCGAAGGCGTCATCGAAGCCCTGCGGGGCGGGGCGCACATCGTGATCACCGGGCGGGTCGCCGACCCC
>CANHGF010000314.1 GCA_947460065.1 Comamonadaceae bacterium | reverse complement strand
TATGCCGGCCCCGAAGGTCGCTACTGCCCGGCCGGGGTGTACGAGTACGTCAAGAACGAAGACAACACCGATCGCCTACAGATCAACGCGCAAAACTGCGTGCACTGCAAGACCTGCGACATCAAAGACCCAACCCAAAACATCGTCTGGGTCACGCCCGAAGGCGGCGGCGGGCCGAACTACGTGGGCATGTAAGTAAAAGCTCCAATCGGGTTTGGTAAAAGGGGCAGCGCCTGATCTGAGGCCCCATCGTGCCGGGGGCGGCACTCCCACAGGGATGGTGCCCCCATTAGCGACACCCGCGCCGCTGGGATGGTGTGGGAGCTGCGCCCTCGCAGCGATGGGGCTTTTGATCAGCAGCCCATCGTGCCGCGGGCGGCACTCCCACAAGGCTCATCGGCACCTCCCACCGCGTGCCTCAGGGGCAGCCTGACTACACGGCGCATCGCCCTAGGCTGACACCACGGCCAGCACAACCGCGCCAAGATGGCGCCATGTCTTTACCAGCCGGCAACGCAGTCCCTTCGCACTTGTGTGCCCGGCATGCCCCTCGGGCCTCGGGCCCCCGCGTCAGGTGAGTGCCGCACTCGGTCGTCCTGGCGTGCGCGCCATGCGCTGGAGTGCGCTGACCGGTGGCGCGCGCTTTGCCCTGCAGCTGATCGCCCAGGTGCTGCTGGCCCGTCAGCTCGGGCCGCAGGCCTTCGGCCTGTTTGCCATCGGCATGGTGGCCATCACCCTGGCCGGCTTTGTGGCCGGCTTTGGCCTGAGCTGGAGCCTGATGCAGCGTGCCAAGCTCGACGACGAGGACATCCGCTTTGCCTGGACCTGGCAGCTGCTGGCGGGCTTGGTCGCCTTGCTGCTGCTGCAAGCGCTGGCGCCCACAGTGGCTGCGGCCTTCAAAGAGCCAGCGGCCGAGCCAGTGATCCGCTGGCTCTCGCTGAGCTGTCTGCTGCAGGCGGCAGCAGCGCCGGCCACCCATTTGCTCACCCGGGCGCTGGACTTCAGGGCGCTGGGGCTGATACAGCTGCTGAGCTACATCGTCGGCTATCTGCTGGTTGGCCTGCCGCTGGCCTGGGCCGGGCTGGGGGTGCAAGCGCTGGTGGCGGCCTGGCTGGTACAGGCAAGCATCGCCTTGCTGGCCAGCCTGGCGGTAAAGCCGCATCCCATGAGGCCGCTGTTTTGGTATGCCCGCGCCAGCGCCACACTGGGCACCGGGCAGGCTGTGTTCCTGACCAACCTGGTCAACTGGACCCTGGCCAACCTGGACCGCATGCTCATAGGCCGTCTGCTGGGCACGGGGTCGCTGGGCCTGTACAACGTGGCCTATAACCTGGCGGCTGTGCCCAACAGCGTGTTGCTGGGCGCGCTGCAGCCGGCCTTTCTGGCCGCCGGCGCGCAAATGCAAAATCAGCCGGGCCGGTTGGCACAAGCCTACGGGCAGATGCTGGCTGCGCTGCTGGTGCTGGCACTGCCCGCCTGCACCGTCCTGGCCCTGCTGGCGCCCGACCTGATGCTGCTGCTCTACGGCGCGCGTTGGCAGGCCGCCGGGCCGGTGTTGGCCTGGCTGCTGGCCTTCATGCCGGCACTGGCCATCTGGGGCATTGCCACCCCGGTGCTGTGGAACAGTGGCCGGCCGCACCATGAATGGCTGCTGCAAAGCCCGCTGCTGGTCCTGGGCGCCTTGGGCTTGTGGCTGGCCGCGCCGCTGGGCATCACTGCGGCGGCAATAGCGGTCGGCCTGCTCTCACTGGCCCGCGCGCTGCTGCTGACCGGCGCGGCCCTGAGCGCGCTGCAGCTGCGCTGGTCCAGCCTGGCCCTTCCAGCACTGCGTGGCCTGAGCTTGAGCGCCGGCGCCGCCGCACTGGTACTGGCAGTGCAGCTGCCCCTGACGGGGACCCTGCTGCCGCCGCGTCTGATGGCCGCCGCAATTGCGCCTGTGCTGCCGGTGGCGCTGCTGCTCTGGCTGCGCCCACGCTGGTGCGAGTGGTCCCTTGGGCCGCAGGCCTGGGGCATGGTGCTGCGCTTTGTTCCCACCTTGGGCCGCAAGCCAAGCGCGCAGCCATTGCCGACTACTGGCTTGCAAAGCCAGCACCCCTGAGGAGCGCATGACATGCAAAGCACCCTAGCCCTGGCTCCCCTGATCTTGGCCGCGCTGCTGGCTGCCGCCCTGGCCTGGCTGGGGATGGCCGCCACACTGCAAAAAACCAGCCATCAGCAACACGGCTATCTGCACTGGGTCTCGCCCATATTGCTGCTGGTCATGGCCGCCGGCGCATGGCTCAGCGGTCGCGACCTGACCACCAACTTCCTACTGCCCGAATTCGCGCCCGCGCCGCCTCGGCCCGCCTTGCTCAGCCTGCTACAACCCTGGCTGTCGCTGCTGCTGCTGGCCATCAGCGGCGAACGCCTCCTCAGCCACTTCCTGCTGCGCCGGCAGCAAGCCAGCTCCACGAGCCTGTTGCCCATCAGCTTTGTGTTGTTCTGGCTGGGCACCACCGCCTCGCCGGCCCTGCTCGGCGCACACCCCTACTGGAGCCATGACCTGCTCTACCCATTGATCATCGGCCTGGCCGCCACCCTGGCCGGCCGCAGCGAGCTGGAGCTGGCCCTGCGCGCCAGCCGCAACGCGCTGCTGGTACTGATGATCGCTGGCCTGTGCCTGATTCCGCTGATGCCCACGCTGGTGTTGGATCGCCAATACACCCAAGGTCTGATCGCCGGTCTGCCACGCTTCGGCGGCCTGGCCACCCATCCGGTGTCCACCGGCCTGCTGGCCCAACTGGCTTTGCTGCTGCTGCTGGCCCGGCCGCTGCAAAACCGGTGGGCAAATCGCGCCGCCTGGCTGGTGGGCCTGAGTGTCCTGGTCTTGGCCCAGTCTAAAACTGCCTGGCTGGCATTCGTGCTGTGCAGCGGCATCGTGATCGCAGTGCGGCGCGGCCCCCACTGGCGCTACCAGTTGGGGCAGGTGCATCAGCCTACTGCCGCTATGAGCGTTATCGGGCTGGGCATGCTGGCCACGGTTGCGGCCTTGCTCTTCATGGCCCTGGCCAACCCCGGCGAGCGGCTCGAGCGCTTTTTGCTCAGCAGCGAAGGCAGCCAGCTCAGCTCCCTGACCGGGCGCGACCGCATCTGGGCGATCGCTTGGGAGGAGTGGCAGAGCCATCCGGTGTTCGGCTGGGGCCCGGAGATCTGGGGCGAGACCTACCGCCGGTCCATCGCCATGAGCAATGCCACCCATGCGCACAACCAGTTCATGGACACCCTCTCACGCGCCGGCCTGGTTGGGGCGGTGGCCCTGCTCGCTTACCTGGCCGTGCTCGGTGGGCTGGCGCTGCGCTGTGCGCGTGCCACCCAAGGCCTGTCGCTGGCGCTGCTGCTGGCCTTGCTGATGCGCACCGGCAGCGAAGTGCCGCTGCTGCTGATGGGCTACGGGCCCGATCTCATCGCCCACCTGATGCTGCTCATGACCCTGGCCGCTCAGCGCCGGGAGCCGGCCACCGAGCCACAGCAAGCACGGCACGAAAGCCCCAGGCAGGGCCAAACCGCATGAAGTTTTCTGTTGTTATCCCGCTCTACAACAAGGCGCCCTACATCGACAGCACCTTGCAATCGGTGCTGGCACAGGACTGCCCCGACTTTGAGGTGCTGGTGATCGACGACGGCTCGCAGGATGAGGGCGCGCAGATCGTTGCCCGCTGCACCGACCCGCGGGTGCGCCTGCTGCGCCAGACCAATGCCGGTGTGGCGGTGGCGCGCAATCGCGGTATCGAGGCCGCGCGCGGGCAGTGGGTGTGCTTTCTGGACGCCGACGACTGGCTGCACCCGCGCTATCTGAGCACTTTGATCGAGGCGCAGCAGCGCCGCCCGGAGGCCGAGG
>CANHGF010000313.1 GCA_947460065.1 Comamonadaceae bacterium | reverse complement strand
CAACGCGAAGCACCCGCTGCATCGCGCCAAGCGCCGGCCAGCACCTGAGCGGCGTCGCGGCGCAGATGTTCCTCATCGATAGGCCAATGCCCGCGGGGCTGCAGCAGCAGCCCGACCACATGGTGCAGGCCCTCCTGCCCACGGCAAGCTGGCGCGGCTGTGGCCGGTTTGGCGCCGGCAGGCTTGGTATCGGCAGCCTGCGGCTTGAGCAGGTCCTGCGGCGACTGCACCTGCAGCTGCGCCTGCGGTTGGCCCTGAGCGTCGCGGCTGTAAGCCATCACCCGCACCCCGCGCACCTGCATGCCGGTGCGAAAGCTGCTGGATTCGCGCAACGCGCCCTTCTCATCGATCCAGGCCGTGGTCTGAACCTGCGTAGCGCCCTGGAGGGACTTTTGCGCCAGGCCGTGACGTACCGCTTGCAGGCGCTCCTCCGCACTGAGCTCGGCCGCAACGGCGGCGCCCGCAGCCAGCAACAGGCCCACCAGCATCACCGAGGCTGGCCTTGTGGGCCCGAACAGAGACCGTACCACGGGCTGAACCGGCATGATCAACGGGCCCGTGCCTGCAACTGGCCCAGGTAGAGCGCGCGCAGATCCTGCACGATCACCTTGTCCAGGCTCAGCGTGGTTTCATAGGTATCGTCGCCGGCCGGGGTGATGCTCACCAGCACCGCGCCATAAATCACCCCTTCGACCCGGGCGCGGAAGGTGTCACTTTGCACCGTCATGTCGGCCACCGTGGTGGTGGCATCGAGCTGCTGGCCATAGACCTGCTCGGTCAAAGCGCGGTAGGCATCGAGCTTGGAGGCGCGGATGGCCATCAGGCGCTGCTGGGCCGGGTTGCGATGGTTTTGCACGCTGATCACCGCATAACCGGTGGCCGTCAGCGTTTCGAGTTTTTCCACCATGGGCGCGATCAGCCCAGCCGACTCGATCTTGGTCGCTTTGGTCTCCTTGACCGTGGCATCGGGCCAGGGCATGAGCGTCTGGCAGCCTGACAAGGCCAGCAGCAGCAAGCCGCCAAGCGCCCAGGTCGAGCAATGGGAGAGATGATTAGTGCGTTTCATGCTTTTCCTCTGAAGGTCGCGAGAGCTCACGATCTGACGCTTGCAGAATCGGCACGACCCGGCCAAGCTTGAGAAGCGGATGCGGGCTAATTCCCGGCCGGCGATGCAAAAACAAGACATTTGCAAAACATTGATATGCGATTGTGTAACAAACGTATTGCTTTTTTAACTCTTTGTGTGAAACTCAGCATTCGTAAAAGTCACAAATCCTGTCCTTGATGCTTTCCAGCCACCCCTTTATCGGTAAGAGCCAAGCCGCTTCGGCAGTGCGGACCATGATCGCACGGGTGGCCAATTCTCCGGCCACGGTGCTGATCACCGGCGAAAGCGGCACTGGCAAGGAACTGGTGGCGCGGGCTCTGCACGAGCAGTCGGAGCGGCGCGGCGGCAATTTTGTGCCGATCAACTGCGCAGCCATCCCCAAGGACCTGATCGAGAGCGAACTGTTCGGTCACCGCAAGGGCGCCTTCACCGGTGCCATGGCCGACCGGGTTGGCCGATTCGAACTGGCCCATGGCGGCACCATCTTTCTCGACGAAATCGGCGACCTGCCGCTGGACATGCAGGTCAAGCTGCTGCGGGTGCTGCAGGAGCGCCAGGTCGACCCGATCGGCGGCAGCAAGGCGGTGAGCATCGATGTGCGGGTGGTGGCGGCCACCCACCGCGACCTGGAGGCTGAAATCGCCGCCGGCCGATTCCGGGAAGACTTGTACTACCGGCTCAACGTGCTGCCCCTGCACACCTGCCCGCTGCGCGAGCGGCCCGACGACCTGCCCGAATTGCTGGGCTTTTTTGCCAAGCGCTTTGCCCCTAAGGGGCAGGCGCCGATCAGCTTTACCGAAGACTTCATGTCGGCCCTGCAAGCCTATGCTTGGCCGGGCAATGTGCGGGAACTGTCCAACCTGGTCGACCGCTTCAGCACCCTGTTCACCGGCGAGCACCTGGCGCTGGGCACGGTGCCAGCCAACCTGCTGCCCAAAGGCCTGGCCGCGCTGCAAGCCGAGCGCTGCATCAATCCGATCACCGACCTGCTGCCCGTCGAAGCTGCGCCGGTCGCGCCCGAGGCCGACCCCGCCGCCGCCGAAGTCAGCGATATAGAGAGCATCATCATGCTGGCCCAGGGCGGCATGCCCAGCCCGGTCCTGCCCCCCGAAGGGCTGAGCCTAAAGGAAAGACTGGCCGATATCGAGCGCGACCTGATCCAGCAGGCGCTCGAGCGCACCGACGGCAACGTCTCCCAAACCGCCCGCCTGCTCAGCCTACAGCGCACCACCCTGATCGAGAAGATCCAGAAGTACGCCCTGCGACCGGGCGCCTGATTTCGCGGCAAGCGTGCATCCTCTGTGGGGAGCGCGGGCCCGGCCTTGGCCTAACCCTGTGGAAGGCTCGCCCGATCAAGCCTTATCCCGGCCCTCCCCGCCAGCCGGCGCTGGTGCGGTTTCCTGGGCTTGACTCGGTGCTGATTGCGACCAGCCCAGCCACTGGCTGAGCTTGGCTGCCGCACTCTTGAAGCCCAACAAAACACCGCTCTGGACCTGCGCCTCGGCGCTCTCCTGCGCGGCGGGCGGTGCCCAGCCCAGCAGCTCATCCTGTGGCAATAGCCAGCGCACATCGGAATTGGGCGAGCTGGCCGGCGCATCGGGCACCGGCTTTGCGGGCTCGGCTGGCTTGTCAGCGTCGGTGCTGGCCTCGGGCCGGGAGTCGACGGTCGGTGCAATGGCGGGGGCCGCAGGCGGGGTTGGCGCCGACTGAGGCGCCGGCGCGTCCCGGCCACCCTCACCCGCCGGCGGCACGGTGCGCACCACCCAACCGCTGATGCTTTCATCATCACCGGGCAGTGGATTGCTACCCTGGCGGGTCAAGGTCATGGCCATGTCCATCAGCTGGCTGCTGGATTTGGGCTGGGCCATCACGCTGATGGTGGCCGCTGGCGCCTGCATAGCTTGCCCGAGCTTCAGGCTCGAACGCGACTGGGTCGTCAGCACTTGGGCAGAGCGGTCCAGCGCGTCCTGCGGCTGGCTGGACTGAAGCCAGCCCTGGGCGAGCAACTGATTCATGCGCTCGAGCGGCGAGCTCGACTGGACCTGCAGCGCGCCACCCTTGAGCGAAGCGGCGAGCAACAGGGCGGTATCGATCTGACTGCGATCCATCCAAGTGATGCCGGTGGCCCTGACCAGATTGGGCCTGACGATGAGCTGACCCTGCTCCTGTATCGCGCCTCGGCCTCCGAGCAGAGCCACCCACCCTTTGGCATCCGTAACGACGCTTTGTGCCGACAGGGTCAGGCCACGCTGACCAGCAATGACCACATCGCCACTGCCGCTGTTCAATGCACTGAGGCTGGCACCGGCTCCAAGCTGATCAAGCAATACCCGTTCGTAGCCGAAACCACCGATGCCGGCACGCGCCTGCAAACGCAAACTTCCATCGAAGCTCAGGGGCTGGGCATCCTCCTGGGCATCGGCCTTGATCGCTTGGCCTGCATCAAGGAGCGCATGTGCCGCGCTCAAGGTCAGGCCAGAGGTCCACAAATCAGAACCGGCACGCAAGACGATGGAGCCAGTTTGTGCCTGCAGGAGCGAGCCCTGCGGCAAGCGCAAGCTATCGCTGCGGCTTATCTCCAGTTGGGCAGCCCTCAGATGAACTGCGCCACCAAAACCATGGGCCTGATCCAAGATGATGGACTGGCCGGCTGCGGAGATGTGTGTCTGGCCACCCACAGTCAATACACCGCTGTCCGTGACCGGACCCGCAGCAGTGAAGGTCAGGTCGCCGCTGAGGGCCAGCGTACCCAGGTCCAGCGCATTGACATCGTT
>CANHGF010000312.1 GCA_947460065.1 Comamonadaceae bacterium | reverse complement strand
TGGGCTGTTCGGCATAAGGGCCGTACACCGCGATCGAGCTGGCAAACACCAGGCGCGAGACCTTGCCGGAACGGCGCAGACTGTGGAGCAGAAGTCGGGTGCTGTCGAGGTTGGAGCGCAGGCCCAGATCGAAGTCCAGCTCGCATTCGCCGGAGACGGCTGAGGCCAGATGAAAAACCCCGTCAAAACCACTGGCCAACATTTCCCCCTGCTCGAGCAAGGGGCCTGCGTAACTTTTGACGCGGGCGTCGGCCAGCAGATCGGCCGGCGCTGCAAACAGATCGGTGATGACCACCTCCCGGACGCGCTGGCCAGCCAATTGGTCGAGCTTGAGAATCTCGCGGGCCAGTCGGCCGCCCAAAAAGCCGGCGCCGCCGGTGATCAGAATGCGCATGGTTATCTCAGTGGTTGTCTTTGGGTACAAAAGCACCGCGTTGGCCGACCAAGAAGTCCAGGTCGGCGCCTTCGTCGGCCTGCAGCACATGGTCGATGTAGAGCTTCCAGTAGCCGGACTTGAGCGGCGGCTCGGGCGGCTTCCAATTGGCCAGACGGGCTTGCAGTTCTTCGTCGCTGATGAGCAATTGCAGCCGCCGCTCGGGTACATTGAGTTCAATCAAGTCGCCGTTTTGAACCACCGCCAGCGGTCCGCCAGCGGCCGCTTCGGGCGATGTGTGCAGTACCACCGTTCCATAGGCTGTGCCACTCATGCGTGCGTCGCTGATGCGCACCATATCGGTGATGCCCTTGCGCAGCACTTTGGGCGGCAGCGGCATATTGCCCACCTCAGCCATGCCCGGATAGCCCTTGGGACCGCAGTTTTTGAGCACCAGGATGCAGTTTTCATCGACATCCAGGCTTTCGTCGTCGATGCGGCGATGGAAATCGCCGCTGTCCTCAAACACCACTGCCCGGCCGGTATGCACCATCAAGGCCTGCGTGGCGGCACTGGGTTTGATGACCGCGCCACGCGGCGCAAGGTTGCCGCGCAGGATGGCGATGCCGGCTTTTTCCTTGAACGGCTGGTCAAAGGTCTTGATCACCCGCGGGTCGTGGTTGACCGCACTGGAAATGTTGTCTGCCACCGTTTGACCGCTGACGGTCACGATGTCGGTGTGCAGCAGGTGAGCGATCTCCTTCATCACCACTGGCAGCCCGCCGGCGTAACAGAAATCCTCCATCAAATGCTGGCCTGAGGGTTGCAGATTGAGCAGGCAGGGCAGCTCGCTGCCCAGCCGTTCGAAGTCGTCGACGGTGAGTTTGAGGCCCAGCCGTCCGGCAATGGCAATCAGGTGAATCACTGCATTGGTTGAGCCGCCGATGGCCGCCAGCGTCCGGATGGCGTTTTCGAAGGCCTCGCGGGTAAGCACCTGGCTGATGGTCTGGTCGGTGTGAACCATCTCGACGATGCGTCGGCCAGCCTGGCGAGCCAGCACATTGCGCCGCCCGTCCACCGCCGGATAAGCGGCATTGCCCGGCAAGCCTATGCCCAGGGCCTCGACCATGCTGGCCATGGTGCTGGCGGTCCCCATGGTCATGCAATGGCCATGGCTGCGGTGCATGCAGCTCTCGGCCTCGAAAAAATCCTGCAGTTTGAGGGTGCCGGCTCGCACCTGCTCGCTCATGCTCCAGACGCCGGTTCCCGAGCCCAGCTCCTGGCCGCGCCATTTGCCATTGAGCATGGGTCCGCCCGACACGCCGATGGTGGGCAGGCCCACGCTGGATGCGCCCATCAGCAGCGAGGGCGTGGTCTTGTCGCAGCCCATGAGCAGCACCACGCCGTCGATCGGATTGCCGCGGATCGATTCCTCCACGTCCATCGAGGCCAGGTTGCGGTAGAGCATGGCGGTCGGCCGCAGCAGGGTCTCGCCCAGCGACATGACCGGAAATTCCAGAGGAAAGCCACCGGCCTCATAGACGCCGATCTTGACCTGCTCAGCCAGGGTCCGAAAGTGCGAGTTGCAGGGTGTCAGCTCACTGAAGGTGTTGCAAATGCCAATGACCGGACGGCCGTCGAACTGGTCGTGCGGCACGCCCTTGCCTTTGACCCAACTGCGGTAGGCAAATCCGTCTCGGTCTTGGCGACCGAACCATTGCTGCGAGCGAAGTTCTGAAGGTTTCTTGCGGGGTGGCGAGCTCATGGGCGATGGAGTGGCTGGGGGTTGTAATCGTATGATGATAAGGAATTCTTCGCGGGCTCGCCGCCCAATTCTTCAAGGGTTTTTCCGGATGGAGGGGGCATGGGGCATTCATCATATGATTAGTGAATTCGCTCTTCTCCCACATGGTCAAGAACATACACGGGCATACGCTGGACAAGCTGGGCCAGGCCATCTTGGCCGGGCGCTACGAGGTCGGCGCGAGCCTGCCGCCTGAGCCTGTGCTGTGCGAGGAGTTGGGCGTCAGCCGAACAGTGGTCAGGGAGGCCATCAAATCACTTGTGGCCAAGGGATTGCTCGTCACCGGGCCCAAGCTGGGCACCCGGGTGCTCAATGATGAGCATTGGAATTGGTTTGATGCCGATGTCATCGCTTGGCAGGCCCAAGCCGGGCTCAGCAGCGAATTTGTGCGCGATTTGCAGGAATTGCGCCTGGTGGTCGAGCCGGCGGCCGTGCGGATGGCGGCGATCAAGGCCACCGGTGAAGACATCCTCCGGCTTGAGCAGGCCTATGGCGGCATGAAGATGGCGGTGGAAGACGGTGGCGATTACGTCACCTATGACCTGCGTTTTCACCAGGGCCTGCTGCAGGCTTCCCACAACCGCATGTTGATTCAAATGGGCAGGGCCTTGAGTGCCTTGTTGCGCATGAGCTTTGAGATATCCACCCGCATTAAGGACGGGCCACGAGATTCCCTGCCTCTGCACCGCGCGGTGCTCGATGCGGTGATTGCCCATGCCCCGGTCAAGGCTGAGCGCGCGTTGATGGTGTTGATTGGTGCAGCCAACGATGACATCGACCATGTCCTGAGCACCCGCCGGCGCCTACCTCCGGTGGCTGGTGCGCCCAAGTGCCTGGTCAAGGCTTGAAGGAATAAAGCATGGCGCGCGGCATTGATCTGTTCTTCAAGGTACTGGAATTCTTGGTGGTGGCTTGCCTGGTGGCCATGGTGGTAATGGTGTTTGGCAATGTGGTGCTGCGCTATGCGCTGAATTCCGGCATCCTGATCTCGGAGGAGATGTCCCGCTACTGCTTCATCTGGCTGACCTATATCGGCGCCATGGTGGCCATGCGGGAAAAAGGCCATTTGGGGGTGGATACCCTGGTGCTGCGTTTGTCGCTGGGCGGCAAGAAGCTGTGCTTTTTCCTCAGTGAAGTACTGATGCTGCTGTGCAATCTGCTGTTTTTGCTGGGCACCTGGAAAATGCACGAGCTTCAGGTCAGCAACGTCTCTCCGGTGGTAGGCATCTCCATGATCTGGATCTACGGCATAGGCTATGTGGTGGGCGTGGTGATGTCGCTGATGAATCTGCATCAGTTGTATCTGCTGCTCAGCGGGCAGCTGTCTGAAAGCGATCTTGTGGTGGTGGTCGAATCGGAGGACGCCGTCAGCCTGCCGTCAGAGCCAGCGCGGGAGACGCGATCATGACAGTGGCCGTCTTCATCTTCAGCCTGCTGGGCGCGATGGCGCTGGGCATGCCGATCGCTTACTCATTGCTGGTTTGCGCCCTGGCACTGATGGCTTATATGGCGGGCACAGGCGGTCTCCCCGCCTTTGACAGCCAGATTCTGGCCCAGCGCTTTGTCGACGGGGCCGACAATTTCCCGCTGCTGGCCGTCCCGTTTTTCCTGCTGGCAGGCGAGTTCATGAACGCCGGCGGCTTGAGCCGTCGCATCGTCAATCTGGCCATGGCCCGGGTCGGGCACTTTCGGGGTGGACTGGGCTATGTG
>CANHGF010000311.1 GCA_947460065.1 Comamonadaceae bacterium | reverse complement strand
TCGCAGGGTTGCGCCAACGTGCGGATGGCCGCAGCGTCAGAGCCGGCGCCCGGCTCCGTCAGGCCGAAGGCCGCGATCCAGCTGCCGTCGGCCAATTTGCGCAGGTACTTGTCCTGCTGAGCCGGCGTGCCAAAGCGCGAGATGGCAATCGGCGTCAGGCCGCTGGATGCGTCCATCATCAAGGTGAACACCCGGTGCGAGCGCGCCACTTCCTCCATCACCAGGCAATAGGTCGACAGGTCAAACCCGCCGCCACCCTGCTCTGGCGGCAGACGCATCCCCAAATAGCCCTGCCCCCGCATCTCGGCGATGGCATGGTCCGGCACCTGGCCGGTGGCATCGATGGCCAGCGCGATGGGCTCAAGCCGGTCGCGCACGAAGCGGCGGACGGTGGAGCGCAAATGGCCCAGTTCAGGCGTGCAATTGAGTTCTAAGGGCATCCGTATCCTGCAATAATTCACTGTGCGGATTACAAATTTGCACAGTGGATAAGGCGGATTCTGTGAGCGCCAGGCTCGGGTGTCAAGCGCGGGGCGTCAGGCACCAAGAACTCCAGGAAATCTTCCACTTCGGCCACCTGCTGGGCGGACAGCGTTTTGAGCTTGGAGGGCAGGTTCTGCTCGGCGGTCATATTCATGGCGCCAGCTCTTTGCGCGATCAGCGGGCCAGGGCCTGAAGCTGCTTCTTGGTCAAGAAAGCATCCAGCACATCAGCCATTCAAACCGTGTTTGATAGGGCCATTGTTCTGGATTTGAGGAGAGAGCGCGAGCGACCCAGATCAGACGAGCACGCATCCTGCGTAAGATGCGTGCATGAGCCTTGCCACCCCGCCTTCCACGCCTACCCCGCCTCCCAACAGCTTCGACGCCCTGCCCCTTTCTGCCGCTGCGCGGGATAACCTGCGCCGGCTTGGCTACCTGGAGATGACCGCCATCCAGGCAGCCAGTTTGCCGGCTGCACTGCAAGGCCGCGACCTGATTGCCCAGGCCAAGACCGGGAGCGGCAAGACCGCGGCCTTTGCACTGGCCCTGCTGGCCAAGCTGAACACCCGCCGGTTTGCGGTGCAGGCGCTGGTGCTGTGCCCCACCCGCGAGCTGGCCGATCAGGTCACCACCGAGATCCGCAGGCTGGCACGGGCCGAAGACAACATCAAGGTGGTCACACTCGTGGGCGGGGTGCCGCTGCGCGGGCAGACCGCCAGCCTGGAGCACGGCGCCCATGTGGTGGTCGGCACGCCCGGGCGGGTGATGGATCACCTCGAGCGCGGCCACCTGAGCCTAGATGCCCTGGCCACCTTGGTGCTCGACGAGGCTGACCGCATGCTGGACATGGGCTTTGCCGATGACATTGCCACCATCGCCCGCCAGTGCCCAAGCCAGCGCCAGACCCTGCTGTTTTCAGCGACCTACCCCGAAGGCATCGCCCGGCTGGCCGCGCAGTTTCTGCGCGATCCGGTCACGGTGAAGGTGCAGGCCCAGCACGGCAGTGAGCAGATTGAGCAGCGCTGGTACGAAGTGCGCGAAGAGCAGCGGCTGGCCGCCGCAGCAAGCCTGCTGCAGCACTTTCGACCCACCAGCACCCTGGCGTTTTGCAATACAAAGGTTCGCTGCCGCGAGTTGGTGAGCCTGCTGCAGGCACAGGGCTTCGATGCCCTGGCCCTGCACGGTGATCTGGAGCAGCGCGAGCGCGACCAGGTGCTGATTCGCTTTGCCAATGGCAGCTGTTCGGTGCTGGTTGCCACCGATGTGGCGGCGCGCGGGCTCGATGTGGCGGGCCTGGCGGCTGTGATCAATGTGGACATCTCGCCCGATCCGCAGGCGCATGTGCACCGCATAGGCCGCACCGGCCGCGCCGGCCAAAGCGGTCTGGCGCTGAGCCTGGCCTCGCTTGACGAAATGGGCGCGGTCGGGCGCATCGAGCAATTGCAGGGTCAGCCCACCGTGTGGGAGACGCTGGCCGAGCTGACGCCGGCACCGGGCGGGACGCTGCTGCCGGCCATGGCCACCGTCCACATCCAGGCCGGGCGCAAGGACAAAATTCGTCCGGGCGATGTGCTGGGCGCGCTGACCGCCGACCTGGGCTACACCCGCGAGCAGGTGGGCAAGATCGACATCAATGAATTTGCCACTTATGTTGCGGTGGAGCGCAGCATCGCGGCGGCCGTGGTCGAACGCCTGAACAAGGGGCGCATCAAGGGCCGTGCGGTCAAGGCACGGCTCTTGGACAGCGAGCTCTAGTATGGAGCCAAGCACTGCACCGACGCAGGCGCCCGAGGAAGGGCAGCGCCTGGCCAAGTGGGTCGCCGCGCGCGTGCCCTGTTCGCGCCGCGAGGCAGAGCAATACATCACCGAAGGCTGGGTACGGGTCGACGGGCAACTGGCCGACGCGCCGCAGATGCGGGTGAGCGAGAGCCAGCGGGTGACGATCGATCCAAAGGCGCGGCTGCAAGCGCCTGTATCTGCCACTTATTTGTTTCACAAGCCAGCAGGCGTGCTCGCAACGCCCGATCTGCTGGTACCCGCCCACCGCTACAAAGACGATGTCTCGGGCATACGTCCGAACAGAACCCATCAGGTCGGACTGCAGATGCTGATGCCCCTGCCCAAGCCAGCCAGCGGGCTTTGCATCTTCAGCCAGGACGCACGGGTGCTGCGCAAGCTGACCGAAGACGCGGCTTTCATAGAACAGGAACTGATCGCCGAGGTCCAAGGCAAGATCGTGGAGGGCGGCTTGGCCCGGCTGTGCCATGGCCTGCAGCGCCAGGGCCGGCCGCTGCCGCCCGCGCGGGTAAGCTGGCAGAGCGAAACTCGCTTGCGCTTTGCGGTCAAAGGCATCGCACCCGATGCGATCGAGTGGATGTGCGCGCAGGTGGGCCTCGAGTTGCTGGCGCTGCGGCGCCTGCGCATCGGCCGCATGGCGATGGCGGGTCTACCGGCAGGCCAATGGCGCTACCTGCCAGCCGGCGAGCGGTTTTAAGAAGCGCTCAACCCGCCCGTGCGGCGTGACGCCTCTCGTCAGGCGGATTTGTATCCGAGATGGTCCAGGCCCGCGCAGGCCTCGTCCACAATGCCCCGCATGACCTCGGCCACGCTGCGGACTTCGTTGAAGTAAGCAATGCTCTGGCCAGCTGGGTGGTGCATCAGGGGCGTCACCTCGTGCTCGTCGATGGCGCCGAGCAGATCGCCCACCAAGATGTCTTGCAGGGGCATCTTGAGCGGCTTCGGAGCCTCAGGAGCCGCCCACTCATCCGACCAGGCCGAGCGTATTTGACGCAGCGTCTTACCGCTGTCCGCGCGCGAAATGACGGTGTCGTCGCTGCCAGCGGCTAAAAGCTTTTGACGCAGCGCCTCGTGCATGCGGTACTCGGAAGTGGTCAGCCAGGCCGTGCCCATCCAGACCCCCTGCGCACCCATGGCCAATGCGGCCAGCAGGTGACGACCGGTGGCCACACCGCCGGCGGCCAGTACGGGGACGTCGCCGGCCAGATCGACGATTTGCGGCACCAGGGAAAAAGTGCCTATCGTGCCGGTGTGCGCGCCTGCGTCATAGCCCTGGGCGACCAGGATGTCGATCGGCTTGGCCAGTGCGCTGCGCGCATGTTTGGGCGAGCCCACCAAGGCCAGCACCAGCTTGCCCGATGCTTTGGCACGCTCGATCACATCGGTCGGCGAGCCGATGCCACAGGCCAGCAGGTTGACATCGGAGCGCATGATCACTTCGAGCTGCCGCTGTGCCACTTCCTCGGAGCGGACGAAACGCGATCGCATGCCCGCGCGCGTGGCGGGGGGCACGCCGTATTTCTGCTCGATTTCACGCACAAAGGCTTTGTGCGCCTCCGGCAATTGAGCCTCAATGGCGGCGCGGTCGTTGGTTTCGGGCATGCCTGT
>CANHGF010000310.1 GCA_947460065.1 Comamonadaceae bacterium | reverse complement strand
GCCACGAGCCGGGCTGCGGCGTCATTGCTGAGGTGTCCACCGCAGCCGGTGCCAAGGCCATCAGCGCCCAACGCTACCGCATTTACCTGGAGCTTTTTGACGAGCTCTCCCAGCCGCCACGCTACTGAAGACGCCCGCTCGGCTTCAACCGAGCAAGCGCGCCAGGGTGAGCAGGGCCAGCAAGACCATCCACAACACCACCGAGCGCCACACCAGCCCCACCACGCTGCGTAAATGGGCCGGCTCAGGCGCGCGCCCGGCCGCGCTGATCGCCAGGCCGGGCTGGGGCTCGGCCGCTTCGGGCACATCGGCCTGCCGACTTTGCAGCGGCGTGCCCCCCAGCCGGACATTGACCGCCCCCGCGGTCGCGGCCAGCACGATCGCCTGATTGCGCTCGACCAAATCGGCCAGAGTGCCCGCAAAACCGGCCACACACTGGCGCCAACTGTCGACCGCATCTTCAAAGCTGCCCACCACCGCAAAAGCCAGGGCGGTCATGCGCGCGGGCAGGTAGTCGATCAAACCCCAGGCCTGCCGGGCCACCTGCAGCAGCGCCGGGCTGACGCCCTCGCCCGGCTGGCGGCTCCTGTCGCGCCAGTCCGCAAAGGCAGTGCCGCTGAGCCGGTAGATCACCGCGCCGGCCGGCCCCAGCCCAAACGCGGCCATGACCGAATACCAGCCCAGCACGCCGAACACGCGCCGGTGCGCCTCCAGCACCGAATGCTCGATCACATGCCTGACGATCTCGCTTCTGGGCAAGGCGCTGGCGTCGACCTGCTGCCACTGAGCCAGCGCACTGCGGGCCTGCTCTTCATCACCCATGTCGAGCGCGTCCCGGATGGTGGTGAAGTGGTGGCTGAACTGTCGAAAGCCGAGGGTGAGGTACAAAATGGCGGCATTGAGCACGAAGGCCAGCACCGGATGCACCCACCACAGCAGATGATGGGCCGCCAGCACCACCAGAGCTGGCAGACCGACCGCAACGACCCAGCTCAGCCAGCCGTGGTGACTGCGGCCCGCGTCGAGGTTGCGGCTGACCAGTCGCAGCCAGGCGCGCGGCGCCTGCTGCAATGCATGCCCGGGCGACAGTGGCCTGGCCTGCTCCAAAATCAAGGCCAACAAAACAGCAAGAAAACTCATGACCGGGATGATATCGCCCGAGCAGGGCCAAACCGAGGCACCCTCAACTTAGAAACGGCTTTGACCGCTTGCTGTGGGTAACAAGCCTTGGCTGCCTATGGCTTTGCGGGCTATGGCTTTGCGGTCTCAGGCGACCAGAAAGCGATAGAGGTTGCGCAGCATGCCAGCCGTCGCACCCCAGATGAAGCGCTCCTGCGCTTCGGGCCCAGTCCAGGGCATGGACATGAACTGCCGACGGTCACCCGCCCAGGTGGCCTCGTGGTGACGGTGATGGGCCGGATTCATCAAAAACGGCAGCGGTACCTCGAACACATCGGCCACCTCGTGCGGGTTGGGCTGCAACTGGAATCCCGGCTGAACCAGGGCGACCACTGGCGTGATGATGAAAGCGGAACCGGTCACGTAGATCGGCAGAGTTCCGAGCACCTCGACAAAGGAAGGCGCCAGGCCCACCTCCTCCTGCGCCTCGCGCAAGGCGGTGTGCACCGAGTCGCGGTCCGACTCGTCCTGCCTGCCGCCGGGAAAAGCGATCTGGCCCGAATGGGTCGTCAGGTTCTGCCCCCGCTGGGTCAGCAGCAAGCTCAGGTGCGCATCTCTGAGGACCAAAGGCACCAACACGGCGGCCGGCGCTGAAGTGCGACCCGGCACCGGCAGCTCGCGCACGAATTCCGGACTCCAGGTCGGCGGGTTGGCAAAACGCTCACGCAAGGCGCCAGCGGTCAGCCGCTCGGTAGGCACTGCCGGCAGGTGCGCGTCAACCCGGACAGGGGCCGCCGAGCGGGGATCGAAGCGTTCTATGGGGTGCATAAGGCTGATAAGAAAAAAGCCGCTGAGCAGCGGCTTTTTCTGAGGTGCAAGGGGCTCAGACCAGGGCGACTCAGGCTGCCTTAGCGCCGAGCTTTTCCTTGATCCGGGCCGACTTGCCGCTGCGGTCACGCAGGTAGTACAGCTTGGCACGGCGCACATCGCCGCGACGCTTGACCTCGATCTTGGCGATCAGTGGGCTGTAGACCTGGAAGGTACGCTCCACGCCTTCGCCATTGGAGATCTTGCGCACGATGAAGCTGGAGTTCAGGCCGCGGTTGCGCTTGGCAATCACCACGCCTTCAAAGGCCTGGACCCGCTTGCGGGTACCTTCGACCACGTTGACGCTGACGATCACCGTGTCGCCGGGCGCATAGGCGGGAATGGTTTTGTTCAAGCGGGCAATTTCTTCCTGCTCGAGGGTTTGGATCAAATTCATGAGACTTCCTCAGTTTCCTATTCGTTCATGCACGCGCTGCGCAAAAGACCGCAAATCCGCAAATCCGCAATGGAAAACGCAAGAGTCAAGCTCGCGCCGGTTGCAGTGGCCGCCAGAGGACCGAAAAGCCCTCCATTATAGCGGCTCAGCCGCCCCCGGGTTCTGCACCGGTCTGAGGCCCTGAATCGCCAGGCTGGCCCAGGCTTTTCAGATGGGCCAGGTCAGCCTTGCTCAGCAGGCCCTGGCGCCGGGCCTGGTCGATCAGATCGGGGCGGTGGCGGGCGGTCAGTTGCAGGCTTTGCTGGCGCCGCCACTGGGCGATCTGGGCATGGTGCCCCGAGGTCAGGGCCGCAGGTACCGCCTGCCCGCGCCAGACCTCGGGCCGGCTGTAATGCGGGCAGTCCAGCAGTCCGTCGATTAATGGGTTGAAACTGTCTTGCTGGTGGCTGCCCTCGTCGTGCAACACCCCAGGCTGCAGACGCGCTACCGCATCGAGCAGGGCCATGGCGGCGATCTCGCCGCCCGACAGCACAAAGTCGCCCAAGCTGATCTGGGCGTCCACATGGACATCAATGAAACGCTGGTCCAGGCCCTCATAGCGGCCACAGATCAAAATTGCGCCAGAGCCGGCAGCCCACTGGCTGACCGCCGCATGGTTGAGGACCTGACCCAGCGGCGAAAACAGCCATACCGGTGCAGCATCGGGCCGGTCGGCCCGGATGCGCTGCAGGCACTGCAGCAAAGGCTCGGCCAGCATCACCATGCCCGGCCCCCCCCCGTAGGGCCGGTCGTCCACCCGGCGGTAGGGTCCTTCGCCGTGCTCGCGCAAATCCCACAGGCGCACCTGCACCTGGCCGGACTCGAAGGCGCGGCGCGTCACACCGGATTCCAGCAGCGGGGCAAAAAGCTGCGGAAACAGGGTGATGATGTCAAAACGCATGGGCTGGCGCAGGGACCGGTTCAGTAATCAGGCTGCCAGTCCACGGTAATGCGCCGACCCGGCAGGTCGACCGCATCCACATAGGCCGAGACGAAGGGAATCATGCGCTCAGCCTGGCGTGTGCTGCCGTCTTCAGTAGTTTGCTCGTAAGCAAGGACTAACACTGAATTGGGGCCCGTGCTCATGAGGTCTCGCACCTGCCCGAGGCTCAGGCCTTCGCGGTTGACCACCGACAGACCGATCAGGTCGACCCAATAGTATTCGTCGCTGGCCGGCTTGGGAAAGGCCGAGCGGGGCAGATAGAGGCTGGCACCCTTGAGGGCCTCGGCGCCGTTGCGGTCGTCCACCCCTTCGATCCTGGCCACCACCACATCTGAATGCCAGCGGCATTCCTCGACCTGGAGTTCTACCGTGCCCTGAAAAGCGGAAAAGCCCGGTCGAAGCCGGGCTTGAGGGGGCTGAGCGAACCAGACGCTGGCTTGCAGCAGGGCTTGCGGGTCGCTGCTGTGCGGCAGCAGCTTGATCCAGCCCTTGATGCCCCAGGCATCGAGCACACGCCCGACTTCCACTGCATCGTCCGG
>CANHGF010000309.1 GCA_947460065.1 Comamonadaceae bacterium | reverse complement strand
CCAGACTGGCCGTTGTTGGTGGCAGTGTCAATGTTGATACCGGTTTCGATCACGGAGAAGGCACGCAGACCGCCGCCCAGATCTTCGCTGATGCGCAGGCCGATGCGGGAACCGTCGTCAGACACACGCTGGCGGCTAGCGACGTCATAGCTGGTGAAAGCTGCAGCGCCAGTAGCTGGGATTACGGTGGCTTGGCCACCCTTGGCAGAGTACATGGCGTCAACAGCCACGTGAGCGCGGCCATAGATGGTCACGGTCGACTGAGCGAAGGCGCCAGTGGCTGCCAGAGCAGCCAAAGCAATCAGGGATTTTTTCATTTGAGAGTTCTCCAAAGTTGAACATCGGGCTCGGGACTAAGCTTCCCGGGCCAAGCTCCGATGAGGAAGCTGAAGCTATTGCAACAGAGCCGGGCAGGCAAGGCAAAGAAATGAAGCTAAAAAAGCCCGGAATCGTTGTGGGTGTGCAACAAACACCAGGCCGCCGGGTGCCAAATCCAGGCTTGAGTGCCAGGTACTGGGCTCTTTTTCCGGTCTGGGCTTGAAACAGGGGGGCGCCTTGAGCCCAGCGCCTTGTGCGCTGTGCCTTGTGTTCTGGCTTGGCCGGCCTCCGAGGCCGATCCGAGGCTAATCGCCTGGGGGCCAGCGCTCAGGCATACCTGGGCCTAAACTGGCGATTTATCGTTGCCGCGTTTTATGAGTGGGGCGCAGCGGATGCCCCCCAGAACCTCTTTATGACCCTGACCGATACCCTTTTGAGCGCCGCCGATGGTGCGCTGCGCACCTTGTTTGCCGCTCCCCGCGCCCGCCGGCCCAATCCGGCGGCGGGCCTCGCCCCGGTGGAACTGAGCCAGGCCGACAAGGCCGAGGCCGGCGCCCTGATGCGGGTCAACCATGTGGGTGAGGTCTGCGCCCAGGCCCTGTATGCCGCCCAGGCCTTGAGCACCCGTAACCCCGCCCTGCGCCGCCATTTTGAACAGGCCGGGCGGGAAGAAGAAGACCACCTGGCCTGGACGCACCAGCGCCTGGAAGAGCTGGGCGCACGGCCCTCGCTGCTCAATCCGCTGTGGTATGCCGGCGCCTTTAGCCTGGGCCTGGCGGCTGGGCGGATCGGGGACGGGGTGAGTCTGGGCTTTTTGCAGGAAACCGAGCGTCAGGTCGAAGCCCACCTGGCCAGCCACCTCGACCGCCTGCCCGCAGCCGACCAGCCATCACGCGCCATCGTCGCAAAAATGATGGATGACGAGGCCCGCCATGCGCTGGACGCTGGCAAGGTCGGCGCTGTGCCCTTGCCCTGGCCGGTACAAGCCTTGATGAAGGCCTCGGCCAAGGTGATGACGACGACGGCGCAGCGGGTTTAGCGGCAGGCCCGGTGCCTTGATTGCGCTCGCCTCAGGTCGGCCAGCAGGCTTTCTCAGGGTTTGCGCAGCCCGTGGTGCAGGTTTTTGACCGTGCGCAGGACCAGGGGCGCTTCTTGCCCTGTCTTCAAGCCACTTCCCGGATCTCAAAACTTGTGGTGATGTTTGCCGTCTTGGCCAGCATGATGCTGGCCGAGCAGTATTTGTCGTGGCTCATCGCAATGGCCCTTTCGACGGCCGTGGCGGGCACGCCCTTGCCAGTGACCACGAAGTGCATCTGGATCTGGGTGAAAACCTTGGGGTCGGTCTCGGCCCGTTCGGCCTTGAGCTGCACGCTGCAGCCGCGCACGTCGTGCCGGCCGCGTTTGAGAATGAGCACCACGTCATAAGCGGTGCAGCCGCCGGTGCCGGCCAGCACGGTTTCCATGGGGCGCGGTGCCAGGTTGGCGCCGCCGTTCTCTGGTTTGGCGGCGTCAGGCGCGCCGTCCATCATGAAGGTGTGGCCGCTGCCGGTTTGGGCCACAAAAGACATGGCCGATCCCTGCGCGGGCAGGTCCGGGTTGCCGCCCCAGCTGACTATGCATTCCATGAATCAAGGTCTTTCAAGTTATTGATAAGGGCCGAAAAAGCACCCAAAAGGTCACCTGCGTGTCTCGCGAGATGCTGCAGCGCAGCAAGTCATCCGTAGAATCAAAACATGCTTCAAGCAAGGCCCTTGAGAAGTCTCAGGTCTTGATTGTTGCACCGCTTGTCTCCTCCACTCCTCCGAAAGGGTGGTTTACAGGCCCGCACCGCGAGGTTCGGGCCTGTTTTTTCTGGGGCTCTGCGCTGTATCGCAGAGCCACATCGGGCCGGGGCGGCCCCCCACCCCCCCCAAGCAGTAGCGACGGTGGCGCGCTTATGATTTCGGGCTAACCTCAGAGCGCTATGCCCAAGTCCTCCAAACCCTCCGCCAAATCCCCCCGCGCCCTGCAACCTCAGGATTACCTCAAGAAAATTCTGACCGCCCGCGTCTACGACGTCGCGGTGGAGTCGCCGCTGGAGGTGGCGCGCAACCTCAGTGAGCGATTGGGGCACACGGTACTGCTCAAGCGCGAGGACCAGCAGCCGGTGTTCAGCTTCAAGCTGCGGGGTGCTTACAACAAGATGGCGCACCTGAGCCCGGCGCAGCTTAAAAAGGGCGTGATCTGCGCCTCGGCCGGCAACCACGCCCAGGGCGTGGCCTTGAGCGCTCGCAAGCTGGGCACCCGGGCCTTGGTGGTGATGCCGGTGACCACGCCCCAGCTCAAGGTCGACGCGGTGCGCGGCCTTGGCGGCGAGGTGGTGCTGCATGGCGACAGCTATTCCGACGCCTATGCGCATGCGCTGGAGTTGGAGCGCAAGAAGGGCCTGACCTTCGTTCATCCCTTTGACGACCCGGACGTGATTGCCGGTCAGGGCACGATCGCCATGGAGGTGCTGCGCCAGATTCAAAATACCGGCGACCGCCTTGACGCGGTGTTTGTGGCCATTGGCGGCGGTGGCTTGATTTCGGGTGTGGCCAATTACATTAACGCGGTACACTCCGAGGTGCGGTTGATTGGAGTGCAGATGAACGACTCCGACGCAATGATGCAGTCGGTCGCGGCCGGGCGCCGGCTGTCGCTGCCCGAAGTCGGGCTGTTTTCGGATGGTACGGCGGTCAAGCAGGTGGGCGAGGAGACCTTGCGCATCAGCCGTGAGCTGGTTGATGAATTCATCACCGTCGACACCGACGCGGTGTGCGCAGCCATCAAGGACGTGTTTGTCGATACCCGCAGCATTGTCGAGCCCGCCGGCGCGCTGGCGGTGGCAGCGGTCAAGCAGTATGCGGCCCGCCAGCGCAAGAAGGGCCAAACCTACGCGGCGATTCTGTGCGGCGCCAATATGAACTTCGACCGGCTGCGCTTTGTGGCCGAGCGCGCCGAGGTGGGTGAGGAGCGCGAGGCCTTGTTTGCGGTCACCATCCCGGAGGAGCGCGGCAGCTTTCGGCGCTTTTGCGAGCTGATCGGTCAATTACCCGGCGGGCCGCGCAATGTCACCGAGTTCAATTACCGCATCAGCGACAGCGCCAAGGCCCATGTGTTCGTGGGTCTGACCACGCAGGCGCGCGGCGAGAGTACCAAGATCGCGACGGCCTTTAAGCGCAATGGCTTTGACGCGATTGACCTGACCCATGACGATCTGGCCAAGGAGCATATCCGCCACATGGTGGGCGGGCACAGCGCCTTGTCGCGGGACGAGCGCCTGCTGCGCTTCATCTTTCCTGAAAAGCCTGGTGCGCTGATGAAGTTCCTCTCGACCATGCGCCCGGGCTGGAACATCTCTTTGTTCCATTACCGCAATCAGGGCGCAGACTACGGCCGCATCCTGGTGGGCCTGCAAGTGCCCAGGGCCGACAACGCCGCTTTCAAGCAGTTTCTGCAGACCTTGGGCTACCCGCACGTCGAAGAGACCGACAACCCGGCGTATCGGATGTTTCTCAAAAGCTGAGGGCGGCGCTCCCACATGGGTCAAGCGTGGCTTGAGGTGGCTGTGGGAGCCGCGCCCTCGCGGCGATGAAGTGCTCGAT
>CANHGF010000308.1 GCA_947460065.1 Comamonadaceae bacterium | reverse complement strand
GGGTGAAGGGCTGGATCACCGCGCCCTCGGCGATGCGGGCGTTGGCGATCACGCAGTGCGCGCCGATGCGCACCCCGTCGCCGAGCTCGACCTGGCCTTCGAACACACAACCGACGTCGATTTCGACATCAGCGCCGCAGCGCAGCTGACCGCGTACATCAAACCTTGCCGGATCGGCCAAACGCACGCCTTGCTCCATCAGCGCACGGGCTTGCCGCAGCTGCAAGGCGCGCTCGAGTTCTGCCAATTGCAGCGGGCTGTTGACGCCGGCCACCTGCACCGCATCACTGATGCGGTGCGCCAGCACCGGTACGCCATCGGCCACTGCAAAGCGAACGATGTCGGTCAGGTAGTACTCCTGCTGCGCGTTCTTGTTGTCCAGCCGCGCCAGCCATGTGCGCAGCAGCCGGGTGGGCAGCGCCATGATGCCGCTGTAAATCTCGGTGATACGCCGCTGGGCTTCGCTGGCGTCTTTGTGCTCGACGATGGCCGTCACGGTCTGCCCATCACGCACGATGCGCCCGTAGCCGCTGGGGTCGGCCATGTCCAGGGTGAGCAGGGCCAGTTGCGATCCTTGGCACAGGGCCAGCAAGGCCTGTAGGGTCTCGGGCCGGGTCAGCGGCACATCGCCTGAGAGGATGAGTGTGATGGAGTCGTCGCCCAGCTGGGGCAGCGCCTGCTGTACCGCGTGGCCTGTGCCAAGCTGCGGCTCTTGCAGGGCAAAGGCCAGCTCGGTGCCTGTCGGCGGCAGGGCCTGCACTGCGGCCTGCACCTGGTCGGCCTGATGGCCGACGATCACCACCGCCCGCCGGGCCGATAACTGCACTGCGGTGTCAAGCACGTGAGCCAGCAAAGCGCGACCGCCCAATCGGTGTAACACTTTCGGGCGGGCGCTTTTCATGCGCGTGCCCTTGCCGGCAGCCATGATCACCACATCGAGAGGGGCTGCCACAGCAGCGGAGCTTGAATTTGCCATGAATTTACCCATTGGATCTACGCGCTTGAGCGCCTTGAAGATTATCGTTGCAGGCCTGCTGCTGGCCTTGCTGAGCGCGTGCAGCGCCGTCAAGCTGGCCTATAACAACGGCCATGAGCTCGCTTGGTGGTGGCTTTCCGACTACATCGACGTCAAGGGCGAGGACCGTGCCACCTTGCGCCAGGCGGTGCATCAGCTGCATGAATGGCACCGGCGCGAGCAACTGCCGACCTATGTGGAGATGCTGCGCCGCTGGCAGGGCCCGGTGGGTGGCGACATGAACAGCGAGCAGGTCTGCCGCATGGCCGATGATGTGATGCAGCGCGCCGCAGCGCTGGCCGGCGCGGCGCAGGTGCTCGATACAGCGGCCCTGCAGGTGTTGGCCCGCCTGAACCCGGCGCAACTGGCCGAGATGGAACGCAACTTTGCCAAGAGCAATCGCAAGTTCCGTGAAAAGTACGTTGACGTCAGCCCGAAGGAATTGTTGGATAAGCGCTTGGATACCGGCTTGTCTCGCGCCGAGTGGCTCTACGGCTCGCTCGGTCGGGCGCAGGAGCAGGCGTTGCGCAGCGCCCTGCAAGCGTCCCCCTGGGACGCGCGCGAGGCTCTGGAGTCGCGCCAGCGCCGCCAGCAGGACATGGCTCAGACCTTGCGCAATTTGTCCCAGACACAGGCCACGCCCGATCAGGCCAGGGCGGCCCTCGGCGCCATGCTCTCGCGCCAACTTGACCCGCAGGACAACGGGGAGCGTGCCCGCCTGATGGCCATGCGCCAGCAAAGCTGCCAGACATTGAGCCAACTGCACGCCAGCACCACGCCGGCTCAGCGTGCCAAGGCGCAGGAGACGCTGCGCAACTACGCCGCCGATCTGGCCATCCTGGTGGCGCCGCGCTGATCGAGACGCCCCATCGCCGCGAGGGCGCGGCTCCCACTCCCGCCCCCCAAAGCCCTGGGCAAAACTTGTGGGAGGGCCGCCCCGGCCCGATGCGGCCTTCGATCAGACGCCGCATCGCCGCGAGGGCGCGGCTCCCACGCCCCTCCTCAGGGCCGGCGCAAATCCTGCCGCCTGCGGCTTTGCAGCAAGCCTATGTTTTGCTCACCGGTTACCGTGCTGGCGTAGTGTCTGTTGATCACATCGACGCTGGTGCGCGCATTGCGTGCCAGGGTCAGCAGGTCTATGCCTTGACCATAGAGCAGGCGGAAGGTAATGGCTGAGTGGCGCAGGCTGTAGAGGCTGCGCGGCTGCCCGTGCGGGCCGCGTTTGAGCCCGGTTTCAGCCAGCACCCAGTTGAAGTGAAAACTCAGCACCCAGTGCGCATAGTTGCGGTCTTTGATTTGCGGCAGAAACAGGTAATCGTCGGGCCCGGCCAAGCCCGCGCTGTGATGCGCCTGGCGCAGAAGCCGGTAGATACGTACCGCCGACTGCAGCGTGACGATGGGCTTGCCGTGCAGCTTGGTCTCGGGCAGGGTCAGGCGCAGGTAGTGGTGGTGTGAATGCACCTCCTCCACATGGCGGTGCTTGAGCGTCTTGAGGTCGCTGGGCCGGATGAAGCTGTTGACCATGAAGCTCACCGCCCAGGCCAGGTCGGGCGGCATCAGCTGTTCGGCGCGGCGAATCTTGTAGTTCGCGCGCATCGCCTCGTCGGAGATGGGGTAAGCCTGGCCACGCAGGCGGCGCGCGCAGCGAAGAATCTGCCAGTACTCGCTGGGCGTGAAGGCGCCGCGCGGCGTGGTGCTGATCTTGACCTTGGGAAACACCGGTAGCTTGGCCAGCAGGCCGTTGGCGTGGGCGTGGCTGAGCACCTTGCGCACCACCACCAGGTACTGGCTGACCGTGGTGGTGGAAAAGCGCTCGCTCAAGGCGTGGGTGAACTCCATCAGGGCGGTGTGGTCGATCTCCTGGACGGCGGTGCTGGCCCAGCGCGGCAAGATGTGCGCGTCCAGCCGATTGCGCATCACCTGCCAGCTGCCCAGGCTGAACTCGCCGCGCCGGGTACGGGCGTGCTCGTCGCGCATCATCTGCTCGGCCAGCACGCCAAAGCGTGCCACTGGGGTCAAGGGCGCCGCTGGCGCAATGCGATGAGAGGCCGAGCGCAGTTGCGCCGGCGTGGGCGGGTGGGCAAGCAGCAGCGGCGGCATGCCCTGCAGTTGCGGTTGGCGCTCCAGCTGGGCCAGGTGTTCGCGCGCAGCCAATTCCTCGTAGAACAGACGCGCCGCATGTAGGGCCAGCCTCTGTGATTGAGTGCGGGCGCTGCGGCGGTGGCTGCGACCACCCCACCAGCAGCGGATCTGCCAGTAAGAGCTGGCGGCCATTTTGAAGATGATCAGTTTTTGCGGATATCCCGGCACCGGGGTGATGGTCTCGGGGATGGGGACTGTGCGTTCGCGCTGACGTGTCCGAACCGGAGGGTCGGCTGCTCCATCATTGGCGGCCGTAAGGGCCAGGAAACGCTCGAGTTCCACCATGGTCTGCAAGGCTAGGGCTTGTACGCCGCGCCGTCTTGCCCCCTCTTTCCTTTTTTCCTTTGCTTACTTGCCCATCGGCCTGCAAGCCCCGCTGACCGGTGCCTAAACCGATCTCAGCCGGGCCTGCGCGGCTGCTCAGCCATGCTCCCGGGTTGCATGCTTGCGGGCATACAACCCTGTTTTGGGTGCACAGCGTCAATTTCATCAAAATCTCTCGTTTTGGCAAGGGTTTGCCTTAAAGCTGGGTTCGGAGCAGGGCATCTGCTTTGGCTGCTCTGGCAGCCACTGGCGCCTTCGCTCAATCGACCGTGACCATCTATGGCCGCGCACACGTGGCTTATGACGCTCAGTATTCCGTCACTGGCTCTGTTCTGGGTGCCGCTGGCGACGTCAAGAGCCGCCGCCGCGTGGCTGATGACGGTTCGCGCATCGGCCTGCGCATCAGCGAAGATCTGGGCGGCGGTCTGCGTGCCTTCTCCGTGATTGAGACCGGTGTGAACCTCGACACCGCTACCGCCAACGG
>CANHGF010000307.1 GCA_947460065.1 Comamonadaceae bacterium | reverse complement strand
GCCCAACTCGACCGCGACCACACCGAGGGCAAGCGCATGTTCGCGCAGGTCATGAGCACCAGCAACCACCGGCCCTTCACCTATCCTGCGGGCCGCATTGACATTGCCTCGCCCGGCGGGCGCGAGGGCGCGGTCAAGTACACCGACTACGCCATTGGTCATTTCATAGACCAGGCCAAGTCCAAGCCCTGGTTCCAGGACACGCTGTTCGTGATCGTTGCCGACCATTGCGCCTCCGCCGCCGGCAAGACCAAGCTGCCGGTGCCCGGTTACCACATCCCCATGGTGATGTACGCGCCGCACTTGCTGCAGCCCGGCCGCTACACCGCGCTGGTCAGCCAGATCGACATCCCGCCCACCCTCATGGACGTGCTCGGCATGCCCGGCGATGATCGATTCATCGGCACCTCGGTGTTCCGCCAGGGCCCCGACTTCAAGCGCCGCGCCTTCATCAGCAACTACCAAGAACTGGGCTACCTCAGCGAGGACAAGCTGGTGGTACTGAGCCCGAAGAAAAAGGTGGAAACCTTCGCGGTCGATGCCGCCGGCCAGTCCCAGCCCATCGCGGTGGACGAGGCCCTGCGCGATGAGGCGATTGCGTATTACCAAAGCACCTCGCGGGCCTACAAGACGGGCGCCCTCAAGGCCAGGCGACCCTGAGGCGGGGACAGCGGGGGCAGCGTCCGCAGCACCCCTTGCTAAGCGGGGCAGAGGCCACCGGCGCCAAACTGGGTCTCTTTTTTGGTTGATCTACCCGCCGCGAGCTCATGCTGCTGCACTAAAACGCGCCTTTCATGCCCTCAGGCGGCCGCGGCCACCGGCTCGCTGGCGGTGAAGCTGAACACGCCGGGCTGGCGGATCGGATCGACCCCGACCGAGATCACGCTCTTGGGCACAAACCGGCCCTCGAGCAGCAGCTTGGACAGCGGGTTTTCGATGCGCTGCTGGATCGCCCGCTTGAGCGGCCGCGCCCCAAACACCGGATCGAAACCCACCTTGGCCAGCTCCTTGATCGCCGGCTCGCTGACCTGCAGCGAGAGGTCGATTTTTTCGAGCCGCTTGAGCAGCACCTGCAACTGAATGCGGGCAATGGCCTCGATGTTCTTGGCGTCCAGCGCGTGAAACACCACCGTCTCGTCGATGCGGTTGAGGAACTCCGGGCGGAAGTGGTTCTTGAGCTCGTCGACCACCGCCTCCTTGATGTCCTCGCCCGGTCGCCCGACCATGGACTGAATCAGGTGCGAGCCGATGTTGGAAGTCATCACGATCACCGTGTTCTTGAAGTCCACGGTGCGGCCCTGGCCGTCGGTCAGGCGGCCATCGTCGAGCACCTGCAGCAGAACGTTGAACACATCCGGATGGGCTTTTTCCACTTCATCGAGCAGCAGCACCGCATAGGGCTTGCGGCGCACTGCCTCGGTCAGGTAGCCGCCCTCTTCATAGCCCACATAGCCCGGGGGCGCGCCAATCAGGCGGGCCACCGAATGCTTTTCCATGAACTCGCTCATATCGATGCGCACCAAGTGGTCTTCGCTGTCAAACAAAAAGCCCGCCAGCGCCTTGCACAGCTCGGTCTTGCCCACGCCGGTGGGGCCCAGAAAAAGGAAGGAGCCGGTGGGTCGATTGGGGTCGGACAGGCCCGAGCGCGAGCGGCGAATGGCATTGGCCACGGCCGAGATCGCCTCCTCCTGGCCAACCACCCGCTGGTGCAGCTTGGTCTCCATCTGCAAGAGCTTGTCACGCTCGCCCTGCATCAACTTGGAGACCGGGATACCGGTGGCGCGTGCCACCACCTCGGCAATCTCCTCGGCGCCGACCTGGGTGCGCAGCAGCTTGGGCGTGCCGCCAGGCTTGACCTCCTCCCCGGCCTGCGCCTGCTTGAGCCGCTTTTCCAACTCGGGCAGCTTGCCGTACTGCAGCTCAGCGACTTTGTTGAAGTCGCCCTTGCGGGTGTGCTCTTCGATCTGGTGGCGGATCCGGTCGATCTCCTGGATCACATCCTTGGAGCCCAGGGCCTGCGCCTTTTCGGCATGCCAAATCTCTTCGAGGTCGGCAATCTCTCTTTGCAGCTTGCCGATTTCCTCTTCGATCAGGCCAAAGCGCTTTTGCGAGGCCTCATCTTTTTCGCGGCGCACCGCCTCGCGCTCGATCTGCAGCTGTATCAGCCGTCGGTCGAGCTTGTCCATCACCTCGGGCTTGGAGTCGATCTCGATCTTGATCTTGGCCGCCGCCTCGTCGATCAGGTCAATGGCCTTGTCGGGCAGAAAACGGTCGGTGATGTAACGGTGCGAGAGCTCGGCCGCGGCCACAATGGCCGGGTCGGTGATTTGCACGCCATGGTGCTTTTCGTAGCGCTCCTGCAGACCACGCAAAATCGCAATCGTAGCCTCTACGGTGGGCTCGCCGACCAAAATTTTCTGAAACCGCCGCTCCAGCGCCGCGTCTTTCTCGACGTACTTGCGGTACTCGTCCAAGGTGGTTGCACCCACGCAGTGCAGCTCGCCGCGCGCTAAGGCGGGCTTGAGCATATTGCCTGCGTCCATGGCCCCCTCGGCCTTGCCGGCACCGACCATGGTGTGCAGCTCGTCAATGAAGACAATGGTCTGGCCCTCGTCCTTGGCCAGCTCATTGAGCACCGCCTTGAGCCGCTCTTCAAACTCGCCGCGAAACTTGGCGCCGGCCAGCAAGGCGGCCATGTCCAGCGAGAGTACCCGCTTGCCCTTGAGCGAGTCGGGCACCTCGCCGTTGACGATGCGCTGAGCCAGCCCCTCCACAATGGCGGTCTTGCCCACGCCGGGCTCACCGATGAGCACCGGATTGTTCTTGGTACGGCGCTGCAAGACCTGAATGGCGCGGCGAATCTCGTCGTCGCGGCCAATCACCGGGTCGAGCTTGCCGGCGCGGGCACGCTCGGTCAGGTCCAGGGTGTATTTGCGCAGCGCCTCGCGCTGGCCTTCGGCGTCGGCGCTGGCCACCTTCTCACCGCCGCGCACGGCAGTGATGGCGGCTTCCAGCACCGAGCGGGTCATGCCGCTTTCGCGGGCCATGCGGCCGATATCGCCCTTGTGGTCAGCGCAGGCCAGCAAAAACAACTCGGCGGCGATGAAAGCGTCGCCGCGCTTGATGGCCTCCTTCTCGGTGGCCTGCAAGAGCTTGGACAGGTCCGGGCCGATCTGCAGCTGGTCCTGGCCCTGGACCTGCGGCAACTTGTTCAGCCCCACCTCAACCGCTGCCTCCAGGGCGCCGAGCTTGACGCCGGCGCGCTGCAGCAGCGCACGCGGGCCTTCATCCTGCGACAGCATGGCGGCCAACACGTGCACGGCCTCGATATAGGGATGGTCCCGCCCAAGGGCGATGGACTGTGCATCGCCCAAGGCTTGCTGGAATTTGGTGGTCAATTTGTCTTGGCGCATGACGGCTCCTGGCTGGCTTGATGTGGCAACTGAGGGCGACCCGCTGTCTTTTCAAGGCTGGCTGACCCGGCTTGGGCCATGCCCGAAACCTCCCTAAAATCATCGCATGAACATTCACCAGGTCAACGTCAGCTATGCCGGGGAGCAGGACCGGCTACTGCTGCGCATCAACAGCCAAGGCGGCGAAGAGTTTCGCATCTGGCTGACCCGGCGCCTGACCTTGCAGCTGCTGCCGGTGCTCGACAAGAGCTCGCAAAACCAGCTGCAATCTCAACTGCCGCCGCCCGACCCGAGCGCGCCGCTGCCTGAGCAGAGGCAGCAAATCCTGAAAAACTTTCAGAAAGAGGCTGCGGGCTACCAGGGCGACTTTCAAACCCCCTACAAAGACCAGCCCGCTGTCCTACCGCTGGGCGAAGAGCCCCTGCTGGTAACCGAGCTGAACCTGACGCCCCAGCCCGACGGCAAGCTGCACATGGCCTTGCTCGAGCGCCTTGCGCAGCGCCAGCGCGATATGCAGCTGGTGATGGACGCCAGCCTGACCCAGGGCCTTTTGCGCT
>CANHGF010000306.1 GCA_947460065.1 Comamonadaceae bacterium | reverse complement strand
GGTGTATTCCTGCACCATGCCCGAGGCTTGGACCTGGGGATGACGCGCCAGTTCGGGCAAGGTATTGACCGGCGCGAATGGGACGCCACAGCTCACAAAGGCCTGCTCCCAGTGCGCCCGCGTTCGGCCGGCGAGCAGTGGGCGAACGATGGCCATCAAGGCATCGTAGTTGGCTCTGCGATCGGCATTGAGCGCATAGTCAGAGTGCGCCGCCAACTCGGGCCTTGCGATGGCTACGCAGAACTGCTGCCACAGCTTGTTGTTACCGCAGGCGATGTAAATCCAGCCGTCGGCAGTCTCAAAGGATTCATAAGGCACGTTGTCCGACATTGCACTGGCCGCCGCCGGCGGCGCCTGTGTGTTCTCCGCCGCCCAGGCCCGCTGCAAGCCCCAAGCCTGCAAGGCCATGGCCGAGTCCGCCAGGCACACCTCGATATGAGCACCCTCACCGCTGTTGTGGCGCTGCAGGAGCGCGGCCAAGATGCCGGCAAATGCGTTTTGCCCGGTGGTGAAGTCGATCAAGGGAATATTGATGCGCGCCGGTGCCGGCTCGCCCGGCTGCGGGATGCGCATCATGCCCGAGAAGGCCTGCATCATCGGGTCGTAACCGCGCGCATGAGCGAGCGGGCCGGTCTCGCCAAAGGCAGAAATCGTGCAGTAGATCAGCCTCGGGTTGCTCTGACGCAGCCGCTCATGGCCCAGGCCCAACCGGTCCATCACACCCGCGCTGAAGTTTTGAATCAGCACGTCACAGCCATCGGCCAGGCGCCGCACGATCTCCAGACCTTGCGGCTTTTTAAGGTCGACGACCACGCTGCGCTTGTTGCGGTTAACCACCAGGAACAAGGTGCCCGATCCCGACTTGCCGGTATGAAAAGGCGCCCAATTGCGCGAGTCATCGCCGCTCAAGGGCTCGATCTTGATCACCTCGGCACCATAGTCGCCCAACAGCTGGCCGCAATGGGGGCCAGCGAAAATCGTCGAGAAGTCGAGCACCCGTGTGCCGGCCAGCGGTTTCATGCCTGTCATGCCTCCCCGTGTTGAGCGCGAGATAGCCGCCAAAACCCTTCAAGCGACACCCGACTCTAATCAGTTAGACATTATAGGAAGCCGGCTGGTCACCGCAGCGCAGAAGCAGCTCTGACCCAGCCCCAAGCTCACAACCGAGGTGACAGCAGCAAGGGGCTCTCCGGTTGACTCTGAGCTTTGTGATGCTGATACTCATTCGAGCAGACTCAAGCCTTTCGCTGCGAGCGCAGCGCCGAAAAATACAGAACCCTTGAGGAGGAGCAGGCCATGAACATCCATTCCATGTTCCGCCGTGCTGCGGCCCCGGCACTGCCATGCAGGGTCGCACTGGCTGAGCCTTGCGCGTGGGCCAATACTGCCGCTTTCACCGAATGAACCCGGACGCGGTCACCACAGACTCTCCTGGCCCGCTTGAAGGCCTGCGGGTGATTGACATCACCAGCACCGTGGTCGGCCCACTGGCCACCCAGATCCTGGGCGACCTGGGCGCCGATGTGATCAAGATCGAGCCGCCGGACGGCGATGCCCTGCGCAAGCTCGGCCCAGCTCGCAACCCCGGCATGGGTTCGCTGTTCCTGGCCCTGAACCGCAACAAGCGCAGCGTGGTGCTCGATCTCAAGCAGGAGCAGGCACGACAGGTGCTCGCGCGACTGATCGAAGGCGCCGACGTTCTCCTGCACAACATGCGTCCGCAAGCGGCACGGCGGCTGGGCTTGGCCTATGCAGACCTGGTGACGCGCCATCCACGCCTGGTGTATGCCAGCGCCAGCGGCTATCGCAGCGACGGCCCGCTGGCCGACCGACCGGCCTTTGATGAAGTCATCCAAGGCGGCAGCGGGATCTCGGCCTTGTTTGCCCGAGCAGGCGACCCGGCTCGCTATGCACCCTTCATCGTTGCCGACAAGGTGGTCGGACATATCCTGGCCTCCTCGGTGGGTATGGCTTTGTTTGAGCGCGAACGCAGTGGTCGGGGGCAAGAGGTACAGGTGCCCATGCTCGAGACCATGGTGGACTTCAACATGCTCGAACATTTCTGGGGGCGGGCTTTCGATCCACCCTTGGGCGATCCGGGCTACAGCCGCCTTTTCACGCCCTCGCGCCGCCCTTTTCGCACCGCCGATGGCCATCTGTGCGTGACCGCAACCACCGACGAGCAATGGGCGCGGCTGTTCAAGGCCATCGGTCGAGCCGATATGGCCGCCGACCCGCGCTATTCAAAGATGGAGCAGCGCAGCTTCCACTTCACCGAGGTCTTCGCCCAACTGGAAGAGGCACTGGCGCGCAAGACGGGCGCGCAATGGATGCTGATTTTTGATGAGCACGATCTGCCCAACGGGCCTGCGCCGGACTTGGACGAGCTGTTCGACAGCCCCTACCTGAAAGAGGGCGGCGTGTTCAGACGCTACGAGCACCCTTCAGAGGGCACCCTGATCAGCGGCCAACCGCAGGTGCGTTACTCCCGTACGCCCGCACGCATGCGCAGGCCGCCGCCACGATTGGGGGAACACACCCGCGAGGTGCTGCAGGCGCTGGGCCTGGACGAAGCGACGATGGCGCAGATCGAATCCCAGACCAAGCCTTCCGTCAGTTCCTGACCTCACATCTTCAAACATCCCAATGAAAAGAAAGTACACCATGAAACGATTTCTGCCCCCGATGGCCCTGCTCGCCAGCCTGTCCCTGCTGATCCCCACAGCAACCACGGCGCAGGACCCGGCCTACCCGGCCAAGTCCATCCGCATCGTGGCGCCCTTTGGCGCTGGCGGCGGTGGCGATACCTCGCTGCGCCTGCTGGCCACGCAACTCTCGCGCGCGATCGGCCAGCCTGTGGTGGTCGAGAACAAACCGGGCGGTAACGGCATCATCGGCGCCACCGAGGTCTTGCGCAGCCCGGCCGATGGCTACACCCTGTTTTACGGCAGCACCACCACGCTGGCGGCCAATACCAGCTTGATGAAGCAACTGCCCTACCAGCCTAGCCGGGACTTTGCGCCCATCACCCAGGTCGGGGTCTTCCCCTTTTTGCTGGCGGTCAACCCTTCGGTGCCGGCCAACTCCATGGCACAGCTGATCGCCCTGGCGAAGTCCAAGCCCCTGAGCTTTGCCAGTGCCAGCCACGCCGGCCTGGTCGCCGGCTCCAGCTTCGCGCGCATGGCCGGCGTCGAGATGCAGCATGTGCCCTACAAAACAGCCGCTGCCGCCCTGACCGATCTGGTCGGCGGACAGGTATCGATGATGTTCATGGACGTGGCCATCGGCCTGCCCATGGCCAAGGCCGGCAAGATCCGGGTGCTGGGCGTGACCACCGCTGCGCGCACCCCTTTGCTGCCGGATGTGCCTGCCATCTCCGAGGCCTTGCCCAATTACGAGGTGGTGGCCTGGACCGCCATGACAGCGCCAGCGGGCACACCGGCGGCGATCATCCGGCGGCTCAACACCGAGCTGATCAACGCGCTGGCCCAGCCTGAGCTGCGCTCTGAATTTGGCAAGCTCGGTCTGGACATCAAGACCCGTACACCGGAGCAGACGGCCGCTTTTCTGGCGGCGGAGACCGAAGCCTGGGCCCGGCACGTGAAGGCGGCGGGGATCGCAGCGGAATAGCTGCACAAATTTTGGAGTACATCGCCATGAATCTGATTAATCGCCGCCACCTCAGCCTGGCCCTGGCCGCCGGCGCATGGGCCGACCCCACTTGGGCGCAGAGTGCGTCAGACTTTCCTACCAAGCCGATCAAGATCGTCTCCGGCTTTGGCCCGGGCGTCGGCATCGAGGTCAGCACCCGCATCCTGGCCGACCTGCTGGCCAAGGAGCTGGGGCAGACGGTACTGGTGGAGAACAAGCCGGGCGCAGCCACCATGATCGCCGCCAATCAAGTGGCGCAGGCGCCCAAGGACGGCTACACCCTCCTGCTGCTCAACATCCAACAGTACAACAACCCGCTGCT
>CANHGF010000305.1 GCA_947460065.1 Comamonadaceae bacterium | reverse complement strand
CCAGAAGTACATCAGCACATCCGGGCTGCCGTCGGGCTGGGTGACCGTCGAGACCACCGCACCAAAAGGCCCGTTAACGCCCGCCTTGAGCATCGCGATAACCGGAATGATGGTCAGGAAAATACCCGCGAACAGTTTGGCCACCTCCTGCATAGGCGCCCAACCGAATTGATTGTCAGCATGTACCTGGGCCGGTGTCAGGCGCAAGGAAATCAGAGTGACCAGCATCAGACCGAGATCGCGCAGCAGGCCGGGCAAGCCCACCTCGGTGCCCCAGACATCAAAGACCACGCTGCTCTTCCAGACACCGCTCATCAGCACCAGCGCAACGATCACGGCCAATAGCCCAAAGTTGGCGCCGCCGTCAAAGCCGATCGAGCGGGTTTCGGGCCTCGGGTCTAGCGGCAACCCCTCCTCCCGGCGGTGGAACAGCCAGGCATCGAGGGCGTAAAAAATGGCCAGCAGACTACCGACCAGAAACAGGGTCTCGGGCAACAGGGTCTTGAGCGTCCAGAAAAACTCCACCCCCTTGAGGAAGCCCAGGAACAGGGGCGGATCGCCCAAGGGCGTGAGGGAGCCGCCGGCATTGGAGACGATAAAAATAAAGAAGATGACCACATGGGCCACATGTTTGCGACCGTCATTGGCGCGAATCAATGGCCGGATCAGCAGCATCGAGGCACCCGTGGTGCCCATTAGGCTGGCCAGCACCGCACCGATGCCCAAGATGGCGGTGTTGAGCCCTGGACTGCCGCGCAAATTGCCCCGGATGTAAATGCCGCCTGAGACGGTGTAGAGCGCCGTCAGCAAAATGATGAAGGGGATGTACTCAGCCAGCAGTGCGTGTACCAAGTTTGACGCGGCCAGAGCCGGACCATACAAGGCGGCAAAGGGCAGCAAAAAGGCCAGCGCCCAAAGCGCCGCGATCTTGCCGTAATGGTGGTGCCAGACGGTGGGCGCCAACAGGGGGAACAGGGCGATCGACAGCAAGATACCCGCAAAAGGCAGGCCCCACCAGGGGCTCAGTGCAGCACCGTCGATGCTGGCCGCACTGGCCAGCCCCGGCCAGACTAGAAAGGATACAAGCAGCACGAGGCCGCGCGGCAGGGCTCTTGGGCTCATAAGCGCTTCACTCCCCGGTCTTGATGTCAAAGACCTGGCGCAGATAAGCCAGGTATTTTTCGTCGTCACACATGTTCTTGGACGGCGTATCGGAGAGCTTGGCCACAGGCTGTCCGTTGCAGCGCACCATCTTGATGACGATCTGCAGCGGCTCGCAGCCCAGATCGTTGGTCAGGTTGGTGCCTATGCCAAAAGCCAGCTGACAGCGCCCATTGAAACGGCGGTAAAGCTCTATGGTGCGCGGCACCGTCAGTGCGTCACTGAAAATCAGCGTCTTGGTGCGGGGATCAACCCGGTTGTTGCGGTAATGCTCGAGTAAACGCTCGCCCCAAGCAAAGGGGTCGCCGCTGTCATGACGGGCGCCGTCGAACAGCTTACAGAAATACATGTCGAAGTCGCGCAGGAAGGCGTCCATGCCATAGACGTCCGACAGGGCAATGCCCAGGTCGCCGCGGTATTCACGCGCCCAGGACTCGAAGGCAAACACCTGGCTGTCGCGCAGCCGCGGGCCCAGCGCCTGGCAGGCCTGCAGGTATTCATGGGCCATGGTCCCAAGCGGAGTCAGGCCCAGCTTCATGGCAAACAGCACATTGCTGGTGCCGGCCAACTGCCCCTGGGGGCCGGACCCCAAACGGGCGTTGAGGGTACGCAGCACCTCCTCGTGCCAGGCCACAGAAAAGCGCCTGCGGGTGCCGTAGTCAGCGATCTTGAGCGCGCGCAAATCACTTTGCTGCAGCAGCCCGATTTTCTCATCCAGGCGCCTACGCCCTTCCAGAAAATCGGGCAACTGGTGGGTGTTGCGGAAGAAGACTTCGTTGACGATGGCCAGCACCGGGATCTCAAACAAGATGGTGTGCAGCCAGGGGCCCTTGATGGAGATCTCGATCTGTCCGTCGGGCAGCGGCTGCACATCGATGTACTTCTCGTTGAGCCGAAACAGGCCGAGGAAATCGACGAAGTCGCTCTTGATGAAGCGCATCGAACGCAGATAGGCCAGTTCCGCGTCCTTGAACTTGAGGTCGCACAGCGCCCGGATCTCGTCGCGGATCTGCGCCACATAAGGCGCCAGTGGCCCGACACCGGCCGAGCCAGCGTTGCGACAGACAAAGCGGTACTCGACCTGCGCACCCGGAAACTGATGCAGGACCACCTGCATCATGGTGAACTTGTACAGGTCGGTATCGAGCAGGCTGGTGATGACCATGGCAGGCGCCGATCAGGGCCTCAGGCAGCGCCGAGGAAGTCGACTTCGAACAGCAAGGTGGCATTGGGGGGAATCACCCCGCCGGCGCCGCGCGCGCCGTAGCCCAGTTCGGCCGGAATGATCAAACGCCGGGTGCCGCCGGCGGCCATGCCCTGCACGCCCTCGTCCCAACCGCGGATCACATGGCCTGCGCCCAGGGAAAACTCAAAGGGCTCACCGCGGTCCTTGCTCGAATCGAACTTGGCGCCGGCTTGGCCGTCTTCATAGAGCCAGCCGGTGTAGTGCACCCGCACATACTGACCGGCCTTGGCGGTAGCTCCGGTGCCCAGCACCGTGTCTTCATACTGCAGGCCCGAGGCCGTGGTGGTGATGCTCATGGTTCGTCCTTCTTCAATCAGGGGCTGCGCCTGCGCGCCGACCCCGCACTGTACCCGCAACCAGCTCCAGCACCTGATCGGCCGCCTGCGCCAGCTCTCGGTTCTGTTCGGCCACCAGCAGGCCCAGGCCCTCGCGGCGCAGATCGAGCAGCACCTGCACCATGGCCTGCACCAGTACCGGCGAGATGCCTTCACAGGGCTCGTCGAGCAGCAGCAGGCGCGGTCGGGTCATCAGGGTACGGGCCAGCGCCAGCATCTGCTGCTCGCCGCCGCTCATCAGCGCCGCCGGACGCTTGAGCATAGGTTTGAGCAGGCCAAAGCGGTCAAGGACCCAGTCCAGGCGGCTTGCACTGGCACGCCCGCCGGCCACCCGCAGGTTCTCCAGCACAGTCAGTTCGCCAAAAAGCCGCCGGTCTTCGGCCACATAGCCCAGACCCGCGCTGGCGCGGCGGTGGGTCGGCCAGACGCTGATGTCCTGCGCCGGTGCCGGCCCTGGTCCGCCCAAGAGCAGCTGCCCGCGGCTCGATACCTCCAGACCCATGACCGCCTTGAGCAAGGTGGACTTGCCCGCGCCATTGAGCCCCTGCAGCACCAGCAACTGGCCGGCCCGCAACTGCAGGTCCACCCCAAAGAGAGCCTGCGCCGGGCCGTAAAAAGCCTGCAACTGGCCAATCTCAAGCATGGGCGCGCCCCAGGTAACGGGCCTGCACCAGCGGGTCGGCCGCCACCGTCTCAAACGGGCCTTCGGCTGCGATCCGCCCTTCGATCAGCACCAGCACCCGGTCGGCCACGCCGGCCACCGCGTCCATGTTGTGCTCGGTGTAAATCACGGCCAGGCCGCTAGCGGCCAGCGCCCGCACCCAGACCATCAAGGACGCCCGCTCCTGCTCGGCCAGGCCGGCGGCCGGCTCATCGAGCAGCAGCAGACCGGGCTTGCCGGCCAGCACCAGCGCCAACTCCAGCCGCTTTTTAGCGCCGTAAGGCAGGCTGCCAGCCAGATGATTAGCCTGCCCGGCCAAGCCCGCCTGCTCCAGCAGGGCCATCGCCACCTCGGGTTGCCACAGCGCCAAAGCCTGGGCGTAGCTCAGCCGGTCCTGGCGAGCCTGCAAAGCCAGCTGCACATTGCCCAGCACACTCAAGGCCTCGAACACCTGGGCCACCTGAAAACTGCGGCCTACACCCTGATCAAGCCGCTCGGCCGGGCTCAGCCCCAGCAGGGAGCGGCCCTGCCACAACACCTGGCCCGCGTCAGGCTGCTGCTGGCCGGCGATGCAGGCGAAGGTGGTGGACT
>CANHGF010000304.1 GCA_947460065.1 Comamonadaceae bacterium | reverse complement strand
TTTTGCTGCTCGGGCCGCTTGTAGGTCTTGCGCTTCCATTCCTGGCTGGGCAAAACACCGCGCACCTCGCCGTGGATATCAATGCCAGTGATCTGACCGAAGCCCAGCGGCTTCATGAAGTCGTGGATGGCGTCGACCCCCAGCTCATTGGCCAGGCTGTAGTAGTACACATTGCTGGACTTGACGATGCTTTGGTGCATATCAACAGCGCCCAGCCCGTCGCCATGGCTGCGGAACTGGTGGCCGCCGAAGGTCCACACCCCGGTGTCGTTGACGACCACATTGGCCGCCCGCTTGCCGGTGCTCAGGGCGGCCATGGCCATGAAGGGCTTGTAGGTCGAGCCCGGCGGATAGGTGCCGCGCAGCGCCCGGTTGAGCAAGGGCTTGTCGATGGACTCGTTGAGCGTGGCCCAGCTTTCGCTATCGATGCCCTCGACAAACAGGTTGGGGTCGAAGGTGGGCTTGCTGACAAAGGCGAGCACCTCACCGTTACGCGGGTCTATGGCCACCAGAGCGCCGCGCCGATCGCCGAACATGTCTTCCACCAACTTTTGCAGCTTGATGTCGATCGCCAGCCGCACAGTATCGCCCGGTGTCGCCGGGCTGCTGGCCAGGCGTCGCACGGCGCGCCCACCGGCCGAGGTCTCGACCTGCTCAACGCCGGTGATGCCATGCAACTGCTTTTCATAGCTTTGCTCGACGCCGATCTTGCCGATGTAGTCGGTGCCGCGGTAATTGCCCTGCTCATCATCTTCCTCTATGCGCTCTTTTTCCTTGGGGCTGATGCGGCCGATGTAGCCGATCACATGGCTGGCCAGATCGCCATAGGGGTAGTTGCGAAACAGCCTGGCCTTAATGTCGACGCCAGGAAAACGAAAGCGCTGCGCCGCAAAGCGGGCGACTTCTTCGTCGCTGAGCTTGGTGCGGATGGGCAGCGATTCGAAACTCTTGAACTCCTCGCGCAGGCGCTTGAAGCGCCGGCGGTCGCGCGCGCTGATTTCAACCACCTGTGCCAGCGCATCAATGGTCTCTTCCAAGCGCTCGACCCGCGCGGGCGTGATCTCCAGCGTGTAGGCCGAATAGTTGGTGGCCAGCACCACGCCGTTGCGGTCGGTGATCAAGCCCCGGTTGGGCACGATGGGCACGATGGCAGTGCGGTTGTTTTCGGCCTGCTCCAGGTAGGACTCGTGCTTGACGACCTGCAGATAAATCAGGCGCGCGGCCAGCAGGCCCAGGCACAGCAGCACCGCCACACTGGCCGCAATGATGCGGTCGCGAAAGCGCGAGAGCTCAATGTCGACGTCACGCAGGGGGGTCATGCGCGCTCACAAGGGTCGGGTGGCGTCGGGGTCGGGGGCGCGCCGCTGCGGCATCAGCAGCAGCACGCTGGCCAGCGGCCACAGCAGGGCCTGCAGCACCGGCGCGAGCCAATAGGACCATTCGGGCAAGCCGCCGCCGCTGACCAGGCGCACCAGAAACTCCAGCAGGTGCGCGAACATCATCAGCGGCAAGACTTGCAGGGCCTGCGAAGGCACCGGGAACCACAACACCCGGCGGTGAATCATGATGCCCAGAAAACTCAGCGCCGTGTAGGCCAGCGCATGCTGGCCCAGCAGGCCCGCCTGCTGCACGTCCATCACCACCCCAAAACACAACGCAGCGTCTATGCCCACCCGCAGCGGCTGATGGATGGTCCAGAACACCAAGGTCAGCGCCATCACATCGGGCATCCAGGGCTGCTGGCTGAGCATGCTCAGCAGCAGCGCACCCAACAGACTCGAGGCAATGAACAAGGGGCTGGCTGGCAGCAGCAGCTGCTGGCCGGTAGGCATGATCATGAACGCCCTCCTTTACCCCGGCCCGGCTTGACCGGCGCCGGTTCGGGCGCGGGCGGCAGCTGGGTTTTGAGCGGTTTGAGCACCAAGAGGTGACGGGCGGCGCCAACATGGGCCAGCGGGCGGCAGTAGATGCGCGCGAAGGTGGACTCGGCGCGACGCTGGATCTGTGTGACGCGGGCCACCGGCAACCCGGCCGGATAGACCCCGTCGACCCCGCTGGTGGTCAGCAGGTCGCCCTCAGCGATGTCGGCATTGCTGGCCATGAAGCGCAGCTCTATGGCGCCTTGCGCCGGCTCGCCGTAGGCCACGCTGCGCACGCCGGTGCGCGGATTGAGCACCGGGATGCTCATCTCCCGATCAATCACCAGCGTGACCTCGCTGACCAACGGGTGTACCCGCGTGACCTGCCCGATGACACCGCCCGCGTCGATCACCGGCGAGCCGCTTTCGATGCCCGCTGCCAGCCCCTTGTCGATGATCACCTTTTGCGAATACGGGTCGGCCGCCTCGTAGATGATTTCTGCGGCCTGCGCCGACGGGTCCATGCGCTGCTTGAGTTCGAGCAGTTGCCGCAGTTGCTGGTTTTCCAGAGTGAGCTGCTCGACCTGGCCGCTGCGCATCAGTTGCAACGACAACTCCTTGCGCGCCTGGCTGGCCTGCTCCTGCGCTTGGGCAAGGTCCTCAAAATGCCCGGCCACAAACTGCACCGCCCGCCCAGGCTGCAGGCTCAGCCACTGCAGCGGCTGCAACACCGTGAACAAGGCCGAGCGCAGCGGGCCGGTCATGCCCAGGCGGACGTCGGCCACCATCAGGAACACCGCCAGCGCACTGAAGATGATGAGCTTGGACAGGGCCGACAGGCCTTGCCTGAAAAACGGCGGGGGTGACCGGTCTAGCGTACCGAGTGGCATGGGTCAGGCAGGCACCGAACGCCGGCCGCGGCGTGTGCCTTCACTCCGTTGTGAAGATGGGACCCAGGCGGTCCATGCGCTCCAGGGCAATGCCGCAGCCGCGCACCACACAGGTCAGCGGGTCTTCGGCCACCAGCACCGGCAAGCCGGTCTCTTCGCTGAGCAGACGGTCGAGGTCGCGCAGCAGCGCACCGCCGCCGGTCAGCATCATGCCGCGGTCGGCAATGTCAGCGCCCAGCTCGGGCGGGGTCTGCTCCAGGGCGTTCTTGACCGCCGAGACGATGTTGTTGAGGGGCTCGGTCAGGGCCTCAAGGATCTCATTGCTCGAAATGGTGAAGCTGCGCGGCACGCCTTCGGCCAGGTTGCGGCCCTTGACCTCCATCTCGCGCACTTCGCTGCCCGGGAAAGCCGAGCCGATGTTCTTCTTGATGGCCTCGGCGGTGGGCTCGCCAATGAGCATGCCGTAGTTGCGGCGGATGTAGTTGATGATGGCGTCGTCAAAGCGGTCGCCGCCGACGCGCACGCTGCCCTTGTAAACCGGGCCGCCCAAACTGATAACGCCCACCTCGGTGGTGCCGCCGCCGATGTCGACCACCATCGAGCCCGAGGCCTCCGAGACCGGCAGGCCGGCACCAATGGCTGCTGCCATCGGTTCTTCGAGCAGGTAGACCACTGAGGCGCCAGCGCCCAGGGCCGATTCACGAATCGCGCGGCGCTCGACCTGGGTCGAGCCGCAGGGCACGCAGATGATGATGCGCGGGCTGGGCTTGAACAGACTGCGCGGGTGCACCATCTTGATGAACTGCTTGAGCATCTGCTCGGTGACGGTGAAGTCGGCGATCACGCCGTCCTTCATGGGGCGTATGGCCTCGATGTTGCCGGGCACCTTGCCCAGCATGGCCTTGGCCTCGTGGCCCACGGCCTGTATGGTCTTCTTACCCTGGGGTCCGCCTTCGTGGCGTATGGCCACCACCGAGGGCTCGTCGAGCACGATGCCACGGTCGGGCACAAAAATCAGGGTGTTGGCGGTACCCAGGTCGATCGCCAGGTCGGTGGAAAAGTACCGGCGGAAAGATTCAAACATGTCAGAGGTCCATTGCAGGCCGGCCCGGCGGTTTGCCCAGGTCGGTCGCGTCATCAAGAGGTCGTGGGGTCTAGCTGGCCAGCGTCTCGGCCGGGCCCGGTTTGCCGGCGGGGCCACAGCGCTCTGGCCGTCGGGCGCTGAGCCAAAGGCAGGATAATAACGCAAGG
>CANHGF010000303.1 GCA_947460065.1 Comamonadaceae bacterium | reverse complement strand
TGGGCCGCCACTTGACGCAGCGCTGGATCATCGGCGAGCCGGTGGTGCTTTATCGCACCGAAGACGGGCAGCCCAGGGCACTGGAAGACCGCTGCCCGCACCGCCGTGCGTCGCTGTCCAAGGGCACCTTGGTCGGCGACGAGGTGCAGTGCGGCTACCACGGCATGCGTTTTGACACCCAGGGGCGATGCGTTCACATCCACGGTCAGGACAAGGTCCCGGCGGCCATGTGTGCCCGGGCCTACCCGGTGGTGCAAAAGTGGCGCTGGATCTGGATCTGGATGGGCGATCCGGCGCTGGCCGACGAAGCGCTGATTCCGGACCTGTCCTACAACGACACGCCCGGCTGGGCCGTGGTCGGTGGCAGCCTGCATGTCGAGGCCAACTATCAGCTGGTGGTGGACAACCTGCTGGACCTGACGCACGAGACTTTTGTCCATGCCCGCACCATCGGAAACGCGGCCGTGGCCGAGACCCCGATGAGCTCCGAGGTGATCGGCAATGAGGTGCATGTGCGGCGCATCATGCAGGCCACGCCCGCGCCGCCGCTGTTCAAGAAGGTGCGCGGGCTGCACACCATCGACCGCTGGCAGCTGATCCGGTTTCAGCCGCCCTCGAGCATCTCGATCGATGCGCGGGGCTATCCGGCCGGCAGCGACGACATCAGCCAGGGCTTGCGCTGGTTTTCCATCAACGCGATCACGCCCATCGATGCGCGCAGCTGCCGCTACTACTGGACCATCACCCGTTGCTTCGACCAGGACGACCAGGCGCTGGGCCAGCTCATTCACGACCAGATCCTGGCCACCTTCATGGAAGATGTGGAGGTGCTGCAGGCCCAGCAAAAACTGATCGAGACCGATCAGCGCGGCCGGCCAGAAATCAGTGTGCGCGCTGACCTGGGCTCGGTGTCGGCGCGTCGGGTGGTGCAGCGGCTGATCGAGCAAGAGGCGCCGGCCCCCGCTTCAACCGGAGCGAAGCATGACTGAAGCACGCCCTGACGCACGGCTGCCGCTGGCCGGTCGCCGGGTGCTGGTCACCGGCGGGGCCAGTGGCATCGGCCGGGCCATCGTGATCGAGCTGGCGCGCCAGGGCGCGGCCGTGGCCGTGGCCGACCTGCAAGCGCCCACCGGGGTGATTGAAGAGGTGCGCGCGGCCGGGGGCGTGGCTTTTGGCCTGCGCGCCGATGTCTCGCAGCCGCAAGCCGTCGAGGAGATGGTCAGCGGCGCCATCGCCGCCCTGGGCGGGCTCGATGGGCTGGTCAACAACGCCGGCATTTATTCCTCGATCGTGCCCAGGCCCTTCGAGGAGATCGAGCTGGCCGACTGGAAGTCGCTGTTTGACGTCAACGTCTTCGGGCTGATGGCCTGCTGCCGCGCTGTGTTGCCCCATTACCGGCAGCAAGGCGGTGGTCGCATCGTCAACATCATTTCGGGCGTGCCCTACAAAGGCATTCCCTACATGCTGCACTACGTGGCCAGCAAAGGCGCGGTGCTGGCGATGACGCGCGCCTTGGCGCGCGAGCTGGGTTCGGCAAACATCCATGTCAATGGCGTCGCGCCGGGCTTCACGCTCAGCGAGGGCGTTCTGGACAACGAGGTGCAGATGCAGCGCCTGCGCGAGGTCTCCCGCTCGGCACGCTCCTTTGCGCGCGACCAGCAACCGGCCGATGTGGCCGGGGCAGTGGCCTTCTTGCTCTCGGACGGGGCCAACTTCATCACCGGCCAGACGCTGATGGTCGACGGTGGCTCGCACTTTCTATGAGCGCCATCGCGGCGGGCTACAGTGCGCGCAAGGGCCGCAGGTCGTCCATCGCACGGCTGACCTGACCTAGGGGTTTGACCCCCTTGACCCCTGCGCCCAGTCGGCGAGACTGCGGCCCGGATTAAGCGCCGCTTGCGGCGCAGACACATGCTGAGAAAAGAGAGGAATGGTCTGAACCACGAAGTCACCTGGGCCCAGAAAACCGCTTTTGAAGCGGCGGTCGCCTTACAAAACCGCAGCTTGACGGCGCAAGCCTATCTGGCCGACTGCCTGGAGCAGATCGAAGCGCGCGAGAGCGAGGTGCGCGCTTTCGCCTACATACACCGCGAAGGCGCCATGGCGCGAGCCAAGGCGCTCGACGCCCAGGCCATACAGGGCGGCATGCACGGCCTGACGGTGGGCGTCAAGGATGTGTTCGATACCTATGACATGCCCACAGAAGGCGGCAGCCGTGCATTTGCCGGCCACCAGCCGATACAAGATGCTGCTGTGCTGGCCACCTTGCGCCGCGCCGGCGCAGTGATGTTGGGCAAGACGGTAACCACCGAGCTGGCCACCTTCCCCACCAACGGCACCCGCAATCCGCTGAACCTGGACCACACGCCGGGCGGCTCCTCCTCCGGCTCGGCGGCAGCGGTGGCCGCGCAGATGGTCAGCTTTGCCACCGGCACCCAGACCATGGGCTCGACAGTGCGGCCCTGCGGCTACTGCGGCGTGACCGGCTACAAGCCCAGTTACAACCTCATGCCCCGGCGCGGCGTCTGGGCCAATGCCGACTCCTGCGACACCGTCGGTCTGGTGGCGCGCGATGTCCGCGATGTGGCGTTTTTCGCCGCCGAAATGGCGCGCTACCCGGCGCTGCGCTTGCCCGAAGACGCGATTGCGCTGGACCAGGCGCCCACCATCGGTTTGTGCCGCACCCATGAGTGGGAGCGCACCGACGAACACATGCGCCGCGCTTTTGACGACTGCGCGCGCATGCTGCGCGCGGCCGGCGCAAAGGTGGTGGAGATCGTCCTGCCCGATCCCTTCAAAGGCATGCTGCAAGCCCATACCAACGTGGTGCATTTCGAGATGAGCCGCGGCTTTGCCGATGTCCTGGAACGCCAGGCCGGTCTGATTCGGCCGGCACTGCTCGAGCGCACGCTCAAGGGCTTGCAAGTCACCGGCGAGGTCTACCAACAGGCGCAGACCCTGGCCCGGCAATGCCGACAGATGTTCGGCGATGTGCTGGGCTCCTGCGATGTCTTGCTGGCGCCGGCAGCTACCGGCGAGGCGCCCCGCGGACAGGACTACTCGGGCGATACCTCGATGAACCAGGTCTGGACCCTGATGCACGGACCTGCGATTTCGGTGACCGGCGGCTACGGGCCGCACGGATTGCCCCTGGCCATGCAGGTGGTGGGGCGCATCGACGATGATGCCCGCACTTTGCTAGCCGCGCATTGGGTACACACCCGGCTGCAGGCGGCGCTGGCGGCCCAAGGCGGCTGATGGCCCAGGCCTTGCTTTGATTTTCGAACTCCTCAGAAAGGTAGACCATGACACTTCAACGCCGTAACGTCCTGCTCAGCGCAGGTGCCCTGCTCAGCCTGCCCAGCTGGGGCCAAGGCTATCCCAGCCAAGCCATCAAGCTGATCATGCCGTTTGCGCCAGGCACCGCCTCCGAGGCGGCCCTGCGCATCCTGCTCGACAAGCTCAGCGAGAACCTCAAGCAGCCCATCGTGCTGGAAAACCGGGCGGGCGCAGGCTCCACCCTGGGCACAGAGCAAGGTGCTCGCGCCCCGGGCGATGGCCACACCATCATCGCCACCTACAACTCGTCGATTGCACCGGGCTCGCTGCTGTACCCCAAGCTGGGCTACGACCCGATCCGGGACTTCAAGCACATTGCCTTAATCGGCGTGTTTCCACAGTTCATGGTGGTGCGCACAGACCATCCGGCCAAAACGGTGCAGGATTTCATCGCCATGGTGCGCGCCAAGCCGGGCACGGTCAATTACTCATCGGCCGGCGTTGGTACCTCGGGCTTTCTGGCAGCCGAATTGCTCAAACAATCGCTCAAGCTCGACATGGTGCATGTGCCCTACAAAGGGCCAGCCCCAGCCATGACCGACATGCTCGGTGGTCGGCTGGACATGGTCATGACCTCCAGCGCCGCCTCGCTGGTGGCTGCCGGCAAGGTTCGCATCCTGGCAGCGACCAGCGAAAAACGGGTGTCCGTCTATCCCGATGTACCCACC
>CANHGF010000302.1 GCA_947460065.1 Comamonadaceae bacterium | reverse complement strand
TGGAAGCGGAAGGTGCCGCGCAGGTCCACCTCCTTGGCCACCAGCTGCGTCATCGGCAGGCTGATGTCACCGCCCATGCCGACGCTCACCAGCACGCCGCGCGGACGGATTACATCCAGCCCAAGGCGCAGCGCCGGCTCGCTGCCCGAGGCTTCAAAGACCGTGTCGAACTGGCCCTTGTCGGCCTTGTAGGCCTCCATCGTTTGGGCTTGGGTCTTGAGGTTGATGGTTTCGTCGGCCCCCATCCTGCGGGCGCACTCGAGCGGCAGGTCGGCAATGTCGGCCGCAACGATGCGGCCGGCGCCGGCGCGGCGCAATCCGGCAATCAGCAGCGAGCCGATCGGGCCGCAGCCGGTGACCAGCACCTGCTGTCCAAGCACGCTGCCGGCGCGTGCGATCGCGTGCAGTCCCACCGAGAGCGGCTCGGCCAGGGCCGCCAGCGACAGGCTCAGGTGTGCACCGATCGGATGGGCCTGGTGGCTCTCGATGATGATCTGCTCGCTGAAGGCGCCCTGGATATGCGGGAAGGGCATGGCGCTGCCGAAAAATCGCATGTTCAGGCAGTGGTTGTGCTGGCCAGCTTGGCAGAAGCGGCATTGGCCGCAGGGCCGCGAGGGCGAAATGGCGATCCGCTGGCCTATTTGCAGGCCGGTGACTGCCGCGCCCACTGCGTCGATCACGCCAGAGACTTCATGGCCCAAGGCCATGGCTTGGCGGATGCGCACCGTACCAAAGCCGCCGTGCTGGTAGTAGTGCAGGTCAGAGCCACAGATGCCCCCAAAGGCGACCTTGACCCGCAGTTGTTGGGCCCCAAGCTCGGGCAGGCTGGTGTGTTCGACGCGCAGGTCTTTTGCGGCATGGCAGACGACGGATCTCATGGATGCCTCTCTGGTGGAGCAGGAAAAGGGTGGATCTTAAATCGGGCCTACAAGGTCGCGGTGACGCCGCCATCGACATAAAGGATATGTCCGTTGACGAAACGCGAGGCCTGGCTGGCCAAAAACACCGCCGCGCCGCCGAGGTCTTCGAGATCGCCCCAGCGGCGGCTGGGGGTGCGGCCGACCAGCCAGGCACTGAAGGCGGGATCGTCGACCAGTTTTTGATTGAGCTCGGTTTTGAAGTAGCCCGGCCCGATGCCATTGACGTTCAGGCCCAGGGGACCCCAATCAATGGCCATGCCCTTGGTGAGCATCTTGAGCGCGCCCTTGGAGGCAGTGTAGGGCGCAATGCCGGGACGGCCGAGTTCGCTTTGTACGGAGCAGATATTGATGATCTTGCCTTGACCGCGCGGGATCATTTTTTTGGCCACCGCCTGTCCGACAAAGTAGGCGCTGTCTAGGTTGGTCTTCATCAGGGTGTGCCAATCGGCATCGGCATAGTCTTGCAGCGGTCCCCGGATCTGCATCCCGGCGTTGTTGATCAGGATGTCGATCGGCCCTTCGGTCTCGATCGCATCGACGGCCGCGCGCACGCTGGCCGCATCGGTGACATCGAACACCGCTTCGCTGGCCTGCAAGCCCTGGGCCTGCAGGCTTTGAGCAGCGGCTTTGACCTTGTCGGCACCACGTCCGTTGAGGATCACATGGGCACCGGCCTGGGCCAGCGCCTCGGCCAGGGCCAGGCCTATGCCGGCCGAGGAGCCGGTGATCAGGGCGCGCCGGCCCGACAGATTGAAGGAATCGAGAACAGTCATCGTGCGAGCAGGAATTTGAGGGGAACCATGACCAGGCTGGGAAAGGCGATCAAGGCGCCCATCACCACCACCTGGGAGACGAGGAAGGGCATCACCCCACGGATGACCTCATGCATCGGTATGCGGCCGACGCCGCATACCACATTGAGCACCGTGCCCACCGGCGGGGTGAGCAAGCCAATGGCGTTGTTGATGATGAACAGCACGCCGAAGTAGACCGGGTCTATGCCCGCCTCGCGCACCAGCGGCATCAGCACCGGGGTGAGGATGAGCACTGTCGGGGCAAAGTCCAGCGCGGTGCCCACCACCAGCACCAGCAGCATCAGCAGCACCAGCAGCAGCGTGGGGTTGTCGATGAAAGGACGCAGTATTTCAACGATCTGCCTGGGTATGTTGGCCACCGTGATCAGCCAGGCACTCACGAGAGCTGCGGCCACCAGGAACATCACCACCGAGGAGGTCTTGGCGGCGGCCAGGATGATGCCGTAGAGTTGCCTGAGCTTGATCTCGCGGTAAATGAACAGACCGACAAACAGCGAATAGACCACTGCCACCACCGCTGCCTCGGTGGGGGTGAAGACGCCCATCTTCATGCCGCCGATGATCAGGATGGCCAGCAGGTAGGACCAGAAGGCATCAAAGGTGACTTTCAGGCGCCGCTTCATCGGCACCCGCTCGCTGACCTTGACCTGATCTTTGCGCGCCACCAGCCACCAGGTGACAACCAGGGCCAGGCCCATCAGGATGCCGGGGAAGATGCCTGCCATGAACAGCTTGGAAATCGACACCCCGCCGATCACGCCAAACAATATGAAGCCGATGGAAGGGGGGATCACCGGTGCGATGATGCCGCCAGCGGCAATCAGTCCGGCTGAGCGGTCCATGCGGTAGCCGGCATCGCGCATCATCGGCATCAGCACGGCGGCCAGCGCTGCGGTATCGGCCACCGCCGAGCCCGATAAGCTGGCCATGACGATGGCGGCAAACACCGCCACATAGCCCAGGCCGCCCCGGAAATGGCCGACCCAGACCATGGCCGAGTTAACGATGCGCCGGCTCATTCCGCCGGCGTTCATCAACTCGCCGGCCAGCATGAAGAAGGGCACCGCCATCAGCGGAAAGTTGTCGGCCCCGTTGATCAGGTTCTGCGACACGATCTGGGTGTCGAAGTTGTCCAGATGCAGCATCAGGGCCACGCCCGAGACGATGAGCGAGAAGGCCAGGGGCATGCCCAGGGCCATGGCCCCGAGCAGCGAGACGATGAAGACGAGGACGGTCATGACTGTTTGCGCTCCGCACCAGGCAAGGGGACCACTTCCTCGCTGTCCTGAATCTGTATCAGGTCGGACTCCTTGAACTGGCCGCGCGCCAAGGCCAGCAACTTGCCCAGGATCATCAGGCCCATGGCCACGCTGGTGATGTAGCCGATGCCATAGACCCAGCTCATGGGAATTTCGGTGACCGGCGAGCGGGTGGTGGCGTTGATGCCATGCTGCTTGAAAGTGCCGTAAAACATCAGGCAGCAGCAGCCCAGCATCAGCAGGTTGGAGATGGCAAAGGCAATTTTTTTGCCGCGCAGGCCCAGTTTGCGAACCACCGAATCGAGCCCCAGGTGGGCGTTCTCTCGCATGGTGACGATGGCGCCGAGGAAGGTGATCCAGATGAAAAGGTAGCGCGAGAGCTCCTCTGAGCTGATGATGCCGTCGTTAAAGCCGTAGCGAAGGACGACATTGCCAAACACCATGATGACCATGATCGAAAGCATGATCACCAAAGTGAACTCGGCGAGTTTAAAAAACAGGTCGGTGAGCTTTTTCATGAACGAAGCATCAATGAGACCCCCTCGTGTGAGGGGGTCTTCAATCTCAAGTTGTTACTTGGTGTCTTCGATGGCCTTGAGCAGGGCTGGGCCGCTCTTTTCGCCGAAGGTCTTGGCAATCTCGGCCGAGACGATCCTCTGGAACGGCGCCATGTCCACGTTCTCGATCACCTGCATGCCCGACTTCTTGAGGTCGGCGATCACCTTGCCAGCGTTCTGCGCATTCAGATTGCGCTGGAAGGCGGCTGCCTCGCGGGCCGCATCCACGATGACCTTCTGGTAATTGGCTGGCAGGCTGTCGAACTTGGCCTTGTTCATGGCGACCACCAGAGGCGAGTACACATGGTTGCTCACCGTCAGGTGCTTTTGCACCTCGTAGAACTTCGATGACCAGGTCACGTTGATCGGGTGTTCTTGGGCATCAAAAGTGCCGGTCTCCAGGGCGGTGTAAAGCTCGGCAATCGGCATCGGCGAGGGGTTCATCCCCAAGAGCCGAAAGGCCT
>CANHGF010000301.1 GCA_947460065.1 Comamonadaceae bacterium | reverse complement strand
TACCCTGACCAAAATGCAGAAACCCGCCGTCGCCATACTGCGCCCGCAGTTTGTGCACCAACTCGGTGGCATAGCGACGCTTGCTCGGGCCCAGAGCCTCGGTGTTCCATTCGGCCGCGTCCCGATTTTCGGTGGCCACGAAGGTCGGCTCGCCGCCCATGGTCAGCCGCACATCGTGGTCCTTCAAGTCCTGGTCAACCTCTTGGCCCAGGGCCAGTACCTCGGCCCATTGGGCATCGGTGTAGGGCTGGGTGACCCGCGCTGACTCATGTACCCGGGTGACGGCCATGTGGTGGGAGAACTCCACCTCGCAGCGCTCGATCGCTCCTTCGATCGGCGCAGCGCTTGAAGGCTCGGGCGTACAGGCCAGGGGGATATGCCCTTCACCGGCAAATAGGCCCGAGGTGGGGTCGAGTCCGACCCAGCCGGCGCCGGGCAGGAAGACCTCGCACCAGGCGTGCAGATCGGTGAAGTCGACATCGGTGCCGCTCGGACCTTCCAGGGCCTTCACGTCAGCCTTGAGCTGAATCAGGTAGCCCGATACAAAGCGCGCGGCCAGTCCCAGATGGCGCAGCAGTTGCACCAGCAGCCAGCTGCTGTCGCGGCATGAGCCCGAGCGCAGCTGCAGCGTTTGCTCTGGGGTTTGCACGCCCGGCTCCATGCGGATCAGGTAGGTGATGTCCTGCTGCAGTCTTTGGTTCAGCGCGACCAGAAAGTCCACCGCGGGGCGGGCCTGTCGGTCGATTTGCGCCAGATAGGTTTTGAGCAGGGGAGTCAGTGGCCCAGTGGCCAGGTAGGGCGCGAGTTCCTGCGCCTGCGCCACTTCGTAGCGAAAGGGGATTTGCTCCGCATGCGGCTCAAGAAAAAAGTCAAAGGGGTTGTAGACCGCCATCTCGACGATCAGGTCAACGGTGACCTTGAGTTCTCGGGTGGGGTCCGGAAAGACCAGACGCGCCTGGTGGTTGGCAAAGGGGTCTTGCTGCCAGTTGATGAAATGCTTTTGGGGCTCGACCTTGAGCGAGTACGACAACACCCGGCTGCGACTGTGTGGTGCCGGCCGCAGGCGCACCACCTGCGGTCCCAGATTCACCAGACGGTCGTACCGATAGTGGGTGATGTGGCTCAGTGCTACATGGATGGACACAGGGTCGGCCTTTTCAAGGTTAAAAAAAGTTGCCTATTGGGTCTGGCAATGGTCAGGGGCAAAGGCGGGTCGCATACTCATTGCCGAGCCGCCGGCTCAGGCTCTGCGCACCAGTCCAGCTGGCGTCTAGCAAGAGGCAGGCCATGGCCGTTCTGAGCAACCCCACGGCTTTGAACCCTTGTTTCAACCATTGTCGCTCCAGGAGCGGATGTGCAGCCCTCTTTTCCTCCCAGTGCCGCTATGCCATCGCCAGCGCCTTGGGCGCTGGGTGTCGTCGCAGGCACGGCTGTGCAATTGCAGCAAGCCAGGCTCTGGCCGGATGGGGTTTATGGCAGTTTGCTGGTTTTGGCCCTGTTGCTGGCAGGACTGGCCTGGCACGGGCAAGGCCGGCCGAGGAGAGCAGGGCGGCTGGAGTCGCCCCTGCTGACGGTCTTCGCAGCTGCGTTCTTGCTGGCCTTTGCCCAGGCTGGATGGCGTGCCGCAGCATTTCAGGCGCAGGCGCTGGCGCCTGCCCTGGAGGGACAGGACATCGAGGTGGTGGGGCTGATTGCGTCGAGCCCGCAGTTGGGCAGCGATGTGGTGCGTTTTCGGCTGGAGCTCGAGCAGGCCAGGCAGGGCGATAGCTTGGTGCGCTTGCCGCCCTTGCTCTGGCTGAGCTGGTACGCCCCGCGCCATACCCAAGGCCGCTTGCAAGGGCTCGACGAGCCTGCCACCGAGGAAGAGCTCGAGGCCCAGCGTCTGAGCGACGAAGCTTTGCGCCGGCCGCGGGCGCTGCAAGCTGGTGAGCGCTGGCGCATGACGGTGCGGCTCAAGGCGCCCCACGGCCTGCGCAATCCCCATGGCTTTGACCAGGAGTTGCACTGGTGGGAGCAGGGCGTGCAGGCCCTGGGCTATGTGCGCACGGTGGCCCGTCATGCCCCGCCTCAGCGGCTCGATGCAGCGCGCGGGCACTGGGTCGAGCGGGCCCGCCAGGCCACCCGGGCCGCCATCTTCCGCCAGCTCGAGTCGAGCGCCCAGGCCGGGGTGATCGCCGCCCTGGTCATGGGCGATCAGCGGGCGATAGAGCGGGCCGATTGGGATGTGTTTCGGGCCACGGGTGTGGCGCATTTGATGAGTATTTCCGGCCTGCACATCACCATGTTCGCCTGGCTGGCCGGCGCTGTGCTGGCAGCGCTGTGGCGCGCCTCGGCCCGCTACGGATCGGCCGCCTGCCTGGCGATTCCCGCCCATGTGGCTGGCAGCTGGAGTGGGCTGGGGCTGGCCGCCGCCTACGCCCTGTTTTCAGGATGGGGGGTGCCAGCCCAGCGCACGGTGCTGATGCTCCTGATCGTGGTCAGCCTGCGCACCTCGGCCCGGCTCTGGCCCTGGCCGCAGGTCTGGTTGCTGACCATGGCAGCCATCTTGCTCATCGACCCCTGGGCATTGCAGCAGGCGGGCTTCTGGCTTTCTTTTGTAGCTGTGGCTCTGCTGTTTGCCAGTGATGTCGGCCAGAGCGAGGCGCGCCCTCCAGGTGATCGGGTGTTGCGCCCCGCATTGGTGCGCATCTGGCTTGCCTTGGTGCATCTGCTGCGTGAGCAGTCGGTGATGACGCTGGCCCTGGCACCTCTGACCCTGTTGCTGTTCCAGCAGGTCTCTCTGGTGGGGCTGCTGGCCAATCTTTTGGCCGTTCCCTGGGTGACTCTGGTGGTCACGCCTGTGGCCTTGCTGGGCGTGCTCTGGCCCCCTTTGTGGAGTCTGAGCGCCTTGGCTCTGGAGGGGCTGATGGCCCTGCTGACCCCCTTGTCTCATTGGCCTTGGGCGGTGCTGGAGCGCCCCGCTGCACCGTGGTGGTGCGCTGCGGCGGGTTTGTTCGGCGGCTTGCTATTGATCATGCGCTGGCCCTTGCCCTTGCGGCTGCTGGGTCTGCCCCTGATGCTGCCCGTCCTGTTCTGGCAAAACCCCAAGCCTGAGCACGGCAGCTTTGAGCTCCTGGCCTTTGACGTGGGCCAGGGCACGGCGGTGCTGGTACGCACCGCTGGCCACAGCCTGCTGTATGACGCTGGGCCGCGCTATGGCCGGGACAGCGATGCGGGGGCGCGCGTGCTGGTTCCCGCGATGCGGGCCCTGGGCGTGCGGCCCGAGCTGCTGCTGCTGAGCCACAGCGACACCGACCACATCGGCGGCGCCGTCGCTGTGCTGGCCTGGTTACCCGGCCTGCCCCTGATGAGCTCATTGGCCTTCGACCACCCCCTGCTGCGCTCGGTGACCCACCACCAGCCTTGCCGAGCCGGCCAGCGTTGGCAGTGGGATGGGGTGGATTTCGAGCTGCTGCACCCCAGTGGCGAGTTTGCGCTTGAGCCGCACAAGCCCAATGAGCTGAGCTGCGTGCTGCGCGTTACAGCGGCAGGGGGGCAGGGCAGCGCCTTGCTGATGGGTGACCTGGAGGCCCGGCAGGAGGCCGAGCTTGCGCGGCGCTTGCCCTTGCGGGCCGAGCTCTTGCTTGCACCGCATCATGGCAGCCGAACCTCCTCCAGCGACGCTTTGCTCGATGCGGTGCAGCCACGCTGGGTACTGGTGCAGGCGGGTTACCGCAACCGCTTCGGCCACCCGGCCCCGCCGGTGATGGCGCGCTATGAGCAGCGCGGCATTCGGGTGGCGCAGACGGCCATTTGTGGCGCCGCCACCTGGCGCAGCGCAGCGCCCGATCAGGTGCTGTGCGAGCGGGCCCGGTCTCTCAGGTACTGGCACCATCGAGCGGGCAACACCGGAGTCGAAACGGGCACCCCGATACCGGCTCAAGACCCCTGAGTCGAAGTCTGGCAAGCTCCTTGCTAAGCTACGGGCGTGCGAGCTGGTCCCAAGCACGGGACAAGCCGCCTCCATGGAGAGCAAGCAGAT
>CANHGF010000300.1 GCA_947460065.1 Comamonadaceae bacterium | reverse complement strand
GTGCTCGCATCAACCGGGATGCTCACCGGCGTTGCAGTCCTGACCAGTCCGGCGCAGGCACTCAGTAGCAGACTGGCTGCAGCAAGCGCGGCGATGCCGCTGCGTTGAGCCACTCGCGACAGAGGATCTTTTTGAAGGGATGCTGTGGTCATGCGCAGAGCTTGGGCCGAAGCAAGGAGCATAGACGATGCGGTGCAGGTTCTGGGCCGACAAGCGGGATGGCTAGTCTCTGTCTAGAATAAAAATTCGGCTTCCGTGCGAGCCGCGTATGCTCGGGGCAAGGCGGTCAGTGGGCGGCGCACTGGCGGGCCTGTCTGCCGCTGCCTTCGAAAGCCTGCTCTTTACGGCTTCAACTTCATGAATCGAGAAATTATAGGTTTGGCGCAGTGGCTGGATACCCCGCCGGGACGCTGCCTCCTGCATTGGGAGGGTCAGCAGTTCGACGAAGCCTTGGCCGATACTTTTGGCTACCACGCCCTGCAATTGGGCCTGCCGCCGCTGCAGGCCTTGCGCAGCAACCGTATGCCGCACCAGTGGCTGGCCATAGGGGGAGATCTGCCGGCAGGCCATGAAGCGCTGGGCGGCGTACCGTTTGGCGAGTCTGCATGCGCAAGGCCGAGGCCGGCCTTGCTCACCCATTCGGCCGCACTGCCTTTTGGTGATCAGTGTCTGGACCTCTTGGTCATGCCCCATACCCTCGAGCTCAGCGATGATCCGCATGCAGCCTTGCGCGAAGCCGAGCGGGTGCTGGTGCCCGACGGGCGGGTGGTGATCAGCGGCTTCAATCCGGTGAGCCTGTGGGGTTTGCGCCAGCGGCGCAGTCGTTGGTTGCGTCGCTGGGGGCTGGGCCAGCCCTTTCTGCCCGATCCCGGTGAGTTCATAGGCTATTGGCGCTTGCGCGATTGGTTGCGGCTACTGGACTTTGAGGTCGAATCTGCCCGCTTTGGCATTTACAGGCCGGCTTTCAGGCATGCCCGCTGGCTCGACCGCTCTGCCTGGATGGACCGGGTCGGCGCGCGCTGGTGGCCTATTTTTGGTGCGATTTATTTTGTGGTGGCGGTCAAGCGGGTGCGCGGCATGCGCCTGATCGAGCCGTCCTGGCGCGATAGCGCTCGGCAGCGCGCGGTGGCGGTCGCCGCCCGAAGGCAAAACCATGGCAATGCCCAGAGCGCTGCGTGCAACAATGCGCAGCTTTCGAGCTCGGCCGGCCCAGCTTCAGCCTGGCCAGCCGCCGGCTCTGGCAGCGAGCCTAGACCTTCCTGAAAGTGGAGTCATCGCCTTGCATCAAGTGACCATACATACGGACGGAGCCTGTAAAGGCAACCCCGGGCCTGGCGGCTGGGGTGCCCTGCTTGAAAGCGGAGACAGCCGCAAGGAGTTGTTCGGGGGAGAGTTGAACACCACCAACAACCGCATGGAGATCATGGCGGTGATTCAGGCTCTGTCGGCGCTCAAGCGCCCCTGCCATGTCAGCCTTTACCTTGACAGCGAGTATGTGCGCAAGGGCATTACCGAGTGGATCGCCGGTTGGAAGGCCAGAGGCTGGCGCACGTCGACCAAGGCCCCCGTTAAGAATGTGGACCTGTGGCAACAGCTCGATGCACTGGTGGCGGGCAGCGGCCACCGCATAGACTGGCACTGGGTGCGCGGTCATGCAGGCCACGCTGGCAATGAACAGGCCGATGCGCTGGCCAACCGAGGGGTCGAATTGGTGCGCAGTCAGGCGAGGTCGGCGGCATAAGCTCAGGCCGTCTGCAGCTGCTTGTGCGGGTGGGCTTGTGCCAAAGCCAGGCTGGCCATGACCTCGCCGACCACGATCACCGCCGGGCTGCCCATTCGGTGGCGCGCCATATCTTGCGCCATGTCTTCCAAAGTAGTGGCGATGTGGCGTTGCTCAGGCAGGCTAACGTTCTGCACCACCGCCACCGCAGTCTGGGCGGGCAGACCGTGCAGCAGTTCCTGGGCGATCTGGCCGGCGCTGCGCACGCCCATGTAGATCACCAAAGTCAGTCGCTGGCTGTGGGCCAGGCAGGAGAGGGCGCGCCAATCGGTGTCGCCGCCGCTTCGGGCATGTCCGGTGAGGAACATCACCCCGTGAGCATGGTCGCGGTGGGTCAGCGGTAGGCCCAAGCCGGTGACGGCGGCCAGGCCTGCGGTGATGCCATTGACCACCTGCACCGCGATACCGGCTTCGCGCAGACTCTCCACCTCCTCGCCGCCGCGTCCAAAAACAAAGGGGTCGCCGCCTTTGAGCCGGACCACCCGCTCACCCTTGCGCACCTCGGTGATCATCAGTTTTTCAATGAAGGACTGGGGCGTGGACGGACAGCCGCCGCGCTTGCCCACCTGAATCACACGGGCATTTGCTGGAGCCAGTGCGGCGATCGGCTCGCTGACCAGATCGTCGATCAGCAGCACCGTTGCCGACTCTATGGCCCGCAGGGCTTTGACAGTCAGCAGTTCAGGGTCCCCGGGGCCTGCGCCCACCAGGGTACATGAGCCTTGCGGGCGTTCCGAGAGCTTCATGGTGGACCTTTCAAAAGGCTGCGGCAACTGGGCGCGTTCGGCGTGGCAGCACGGTTGAAGGATTTTGCAGGGGCTTTGATAACTGGCAGTCATGAGCTTAAGCGAGGTCTTTTGCCGGTGCGTATGCCCCTGGCTTGCCTGCGCCTGTTCCCGGTTTTGCCGGCGCCGACCTTACACTGGCGCTCATGCGTGTATTGGGTATCGAATCGAGCTGTGACGAAACGGGTATCGCCCTGGTCGACGCCACGGGTGGGGCCCGGCCACGGCTGCTGGCGCACGCCCTGCACAGCCAGATTGATTTGCACCAGGCTTACGGCGGTGTGGTGCCCGAGCTGGCCAGCCGCGACCATATCCAGCGCGCTCTGCCGCTGATGCAGCAGGTCTTGGACCAAGCCGGCCACAGGCTGGCCGATGTCGACCTGGTCGCCTACACCCGCGGGCCCGGTCTGGCGGGCGCTTTGCTGGTCGGCGCCGGCCTGGCCTGTGCGCTGGCCGCTGCCCTGGGCAAGCCAGCGCTGGGCATCCATCACCTCGAAGGGCATTTGCTGTCGCCGTTTCTGAGCGAAGACGCGCCCGAATTTCCCTTCGTGGCTCTGCTGGTGTCGGGCGGGCATACGCAGTTGATGCATGTCCGTGGGGTAGGGCGTTACGAACTGCTGGGCGAGACCATCGATGACGCAGCCGGTGAGGCCTTCGACAAGTCGGCCAAGCTCTTGGGCTTGCCCTATCCCGGCGGCCCGCACCTGTCCAAACTTGCCGAAACTGGCGACGCACAGGCATTTAAGCTGCCTCGGCCCTTGTTACACAGCGGTGATCTGGATTTTTCGTTTGCGGGCCTCAAGACGGCGGTGCTGACCCAGGTGCAGCGTCTGGGCGATCAGGTCGCTGTGCGCAGTGCCGATCTGGCCGCCGCCACGCAGTCGGCCATCGTCGATGTGCTGGTGGCCAAGAGCGTTGCCGCGCTGGAGCGCACCGGCCTGGATCGGCTGGTGGTGGCCGGTGGCGTAGGGGCTAACCGCCTGCTGCGCCAACGGCTCGACGCCGCCTGCCGTGACTTGGGCGTGCGGGTGCATTACCCCGAGTTGCATTGGTGTACCGACAACGGCGCCATGATCGCCTTGGCTGCCGGCATGCGGGTACAGGCTCGATTGGCTGAGCTCGATGAGAGCTATTCCTTCAATGTCAGGCCCCGCTGGAGCCTGGAAGAACTGATCGCCTAATGATGTCTCGCCATGCGTGGATGCTGATTTTTTGCAGACGCTGCTGCCTGCTGTGGATCTTGTGCCTGGGCACCTCTGTCTGGGCTCAAGCGCCAGTGCGCATCGCCCTCATCGAAACCCTCTCGGGGCCGCTGGCCGCCGGTGGCGAGGCGGCCTTTCGCAATCTGGTCTGGGCTACCGAGCGGGTCAACGCGCGCGGGGGCCTCAGGCTGCCCGGTAGCGCCAGGCCGCTGCAGATGGTGCGCTACGACAGCAAAGGGCAGAGCGAAGAGGCGCTGGCTG
>CANHGF010000299.1 GCA_947460065.1 Comamonadaceae bacterium | reverse complement strand
TGGTCGTCGTAGCGCATGTATTCAAACAAGGCATTGCCTATGCCGTGGACGATGCCGCCATGGATCTGGCCTTCGCAAATCATGGGGTTGATCAGCGTGCCGCTGTCGTGCATGGCCAGGTAGCTGAGCAGCCGAACCCCGCCGGTGACGGGATCGACCTCCACCTCGCAGGCATGAAAACCATGCACATAAGCCATGTCGGTCGGCTCCCAGTGGACCACGGCCTCCAGCCCTGCCCCCACCCCAGGCGGCAGGTCGTAACCCGGGATGCCGCGCAAGACCCTGGCGATGTCGCCGTAGCTCACGCGCCGGGACGTGTCAGCGCTGTGCACCACGGCGCCATCGGCCAGGTGCAGCTCGCTCTCGGGCACCTGGAGCATGTGCGCGCCTGCGCGCCGTATCTTGGCCGCCACCTCCAGCGCCGCCAGGTGGACCGAGGAGCCGGCCGTGACGGTCTGCCGGCTGGCAAAGCCGCCTATGCCCATGGAGATGTGGGCGGTGTCGCCGGAAATCACATGCACGTCGGTCACCGGCACGGCCAGGGCCTGGGCTGCAATTTGGGCCATGGCGGTGTTCAGGCCCTGACCCATGGCCATGGCGCCTGTGGCCACGGTGATGCGCCCATTGGCCGACACGCGCACGCTGCCCGATTCAAACGGCCCACGGCCGGTGCCCTTGACGCCATGGGCAAAGCCCATGCCGATGTAGCGGCCCTGCGCGCGCGCGGCCTGCTGCCGCTGCTTGAACCCCGCGTGGTCAATGGCCTTGAGCACCGCTTGCTGGGCGCCCAGGTAGTCGCCGCTGTCGAGCACCAGATGCCGCCCTGAGCGCGCCTTGAGCGGCTTGGTGTAGGGCATCTTCTCTTTGGGCACAAGGTTGCGTTCGCGGATCAGCGCGCGGCCGATTCCCAGCTCCCGGGCTGCGCGGTCGAGCAGGCGCTCCATCACGAAGGTGCCCTGGGGGTAGCCTGCGCCACGCACCGGGATCACATAGGGCTTGTTGGTTTGCACCACCTTCACGTCCATGCGGAAGGCGGGCACCGAGTAGGGGCCGGTGACCGCGGTGCTGGCGTTGTAGGCGCAGTTGATGCCCTGCGGCGTGTAGGCCCCCTGGTCGTGCAGCATGGTCCCCCGGATGCCCAGCACCTGGCCACCGGCGCTGCAGGCGATCTCGACCTCCCAGAACTGATCGCGTTCCTGGATGGCCGCCAGGAAGTGCTCCATCCGGTCTTCCACCCATTTGACGGGTTGCTTGCAGTGGTAAGCGGCCGCGGCCACGGCAATTTCTTCGGGATAGATCACGAACTTGGCGCCGAATCCACCGCCCACATCGGGCGCCGTGACGCGCACCATGGAGTCCTGCAGGCCCAGTGCCCTGGCCACCGTGAATTGCAGTTCATGTGGCATCTGGGTCGAGGCCCAGAGCATCAGCGTGGCATGCTGCGCCTCGTAATGCGCCAGCAGGCCGCGGCCTTCCATCGGATGCGCGCCACCGCGGTGCTGGCTGAACTTTTCCCGAAACACATGCGGCGCATCGCGGAACACCGCCTCGCAGTCGCCGTAGCCCACCTGAAATTCCTTGAGCACATTGCCGGGGGCTTCGCGCCTGACCTTGGGCGCGTCTGCTAGCAGCGCTGCATGGACGTCGGCCACCACGGGCAGGGGCTCATAGTCCACCTCCACGGCGGCGGCGCCGTCTTCGGCGATGTAGCGGCTGGTGCCCAGCACCATGACGATGGGCTCGCCCACAAAGCAGACCTCCGTAGGCGTGAGCACATAGGGTGTGATGTCGGGCGGCAGGTCCTTGGTGGGCCAACCCAGGGGCATGCGCAGCTTGTCGATGTAGCTCGCCATTTGCGCGGCGTCGATGACCGCCTTGACGCCAGGCATGGACAGCGCGCCCGAGCTGTCGATGCGCTTGATCAGCGCGTGGGCATAGGGGCTGCGGACAAAGGCCGCATGCAGCGTGCCTGCGGGTTCGAAATCGGCCACGTAGCGGCCCTGGCCCTTGAGCAGCCGCTCGTCTTCGGCGCGCAAGACCCGCTGGCCGATGTGACCGTGATCAGCGTGGCCCATGCGATGCTCCTCCTTGGGCCAGCGTGGCCATGGCGGCCCTGACGATGTTTTCGTAGCCGGTGCAGCGGCAGATGTGGCCGGACAGGGCTATGCGCACCTCCTCTTCGCTGGCATCGGGGCTGGTTTTCAACAATTCGGTGAGCGTCATCAGGATGCCGGGCGTGCAAAAGCCGCATTGCAGGCCATGCAGCTCGCGAAAGGACTGCTGCAGGTCGTTGAGCTGGCCATCGACCGCCAGCGATTCCACCGTCTCGATGTGGTGGCGCTGTGCCTGGGCGGCCAGCATCAGGCAGCTCCTGGCCGCCACGCCATCGACGAGCACCGTGCAGGCGCCGCACACGCCGTGCTCGCAGCCCAGGTGAGTGCCGGTCAGGCCCAGCTCGTGGCGCAGGCAATCGGCCAGGGTGGTGCGAGGCTCCACATTTACGGTCTGCGGCCGTCCATTGACATGGAGGGTGAGGTCATGCCGGCTTGCGGCGTCGAGCTTGGTCATGGGGCTGTCTTGGTCAATGCGGGGGTGACGCGCTCGAGCGCGCGGTGCACCGCCCTTTCGAGCAGTCGGGCCGCCAGTCGCTGGCGGTACCACTGCGGGTAGGCCGGGTCCGTGAGGGCCGGGATCTCAGCGGCCTGGGCGCAGGCCCTCCTGATGGCCTCAGGCTCGGGACGCTGGCCCTGCAGCATCTGCTCGGCCGTCGGCACGCGGCAGGGCACATGGGCCACGCCGCCGAGCGTCAGTGAACAGCGGCGCACCGTGCCATCGGGGGCCAGTTCCACCAGCGCGGCCGCCGAGACGATGGCAAAGTCCCCATGCCTGCGTCCATATTCGACGAAGCCATGCCCGCTGTGCGCCGGCCAAGGCGTCAAGCGCACCGAGGTGAGCAACTCGTCTGCGTCCAGGCAGGTGCTCATCAAGCCCAGAGCGAAGTCGCGCATGGACACGGTGCGCTGGGATCCCTGGCGCGAGATGGTGAGGTCGCCGTCCATGGCCATGGCCACGGTCGGCAGTTCGGCCGAGGGGTCGAGGTGGCAGAGACTGCCGCCTATCGTCCCACGGCTGCGGGTCTGGCTATGACCAATGTAGCTCACGGCCTCGTGCAGCAGCGGCAGCGTGCGCGTCACCAGCGCCGACTGTCCGAGCTCACGCTGGCGGGTCATGGCACCGATGACGATGTCCTCGCCCTCTTGCTCAATGCCGCTGAGCTGCGCGATGCCGTTGAGATCGACCAGGTCATCGACCCCGGCCAGGCGCAGGTTGAGCATGGGCATCAGCGATTGGCCGCCTGCAATGGCGCGGGCGTTGCTGCTGCTGGCCAGCACGGCCAGCGCTTGGTCCAGCGTGCTCGGCAGGTGCAGATGAAACGGTGCGGGTTTCATGGGTGGCCTAGATGCGGCTGAGCTCGTGTGAGGAGTGGGTGAACAGGTCTTTCGGGTCGACCTTGTGCGCTGACAAGCCCTGCTCGTGGTGGTAGCGGGTGAAGGTGTCGAGCACATGGTGGTTGGCCTCGAAGCCGTAGCTCCAGTAGTCGTCTCCCATGTCCTTCTTGGCCTTTTCATAGGCGGCGACGCCCCAGGGCAGGCTGTGGAACAGGTGTCCGATCTGCCCCATCTCGTGCAATGCCAGTTCCTTGGCCTTGATGAAAGCCTTGAAGACATTGACCGGCAACCACGGATGCTGCTCGGCCAGTTCGCGGCGGATGCCAATCAGGTGCATGGTGGGAAAGATGCGCGTGCGCTGGAAGTAGTCCGCCTCGGTGGCCGGGTAGTCGGGGAACATGCGGTCGATGTTCGGTTCCCCCTTGAGAAAGCACGAAGGCGCACGGGCGCTGATCACCGCATCGAGCTCCCCGCTGGCCAGCATGCCGCTCAAGGTCTTGTCATTGGGGATCTGCTGCAGGTCGATGGAAGCGGGCAGTTGCAGCGGCGCGCGCTCACCCCGACCCGCTTCCTCCACGCCGCCGCGGCGCCAGTGCAC
>CANHGF010000298.1 GCA_947460065.1 Comamonadaceae bacterium | reverse complement strand
GAGCCTGCTGCCCCAACGCACCACGCTCAATCTGAACACGGCCAGCGCCGAACTGATCAGTGCCAGCCTCAAAGGCCTGGCCCTGGGCCAGGCCCGCAAGATGGTGGAAGAGCGCCAGCGCCAGCATTGGCCCGATCTGAACCAGGCCAATGTGGCACTCGGCGGGCGCGCCGGCTTCAGTGCCGAGCGGCATGGCCTGAACTCGCGCTTTTTCCGTGTCACCGGACACCTGAGGCAGGAAGACCTCCACATCAGTCAGCAGGCGCTGGTGCGCCGAGACGGCCTGGAAGTGCGCGTCGTCTGGCGGCGCAGCCAGACCCAGCCGCCCGGCGGTGCGGCGCCGCCTTAGCGCCCCGCGACCAGACCCCAACCGGCGTCAAGTGCCGTTAATCGGACTTGACAAGCTTATGTGTCATGTTAAATTGACACTTTGAGATGTCCCATTTCGGCGACATCAAACCGCCGGAGGGTCTGATGAGCATGAACCTACGCATCGAGCAAGCGCTCGAGCAACAGTTTTCACGGGTCCACACCGCCGGCTCCCCGCCCCGGCTCATGGCCGCCATGCGCCACGCAGTGTTTCCGGGCGGCGCCCGGATCCGGCCCCAGTTGTGCCTGGCCGTGGCCACGGCCTGCGGCGATGACGCCAGCGCCCTGAGCAACGCGGCGGCCATCAGCATCGAACTGCTCCACTGCGCCTCGCTGGTGCATGACGACATGCCCTGCTTCGACGACGCCGACATCCGCCGCGGCCTGCCGACGGTGCACAAGCAGTTTGGCGAGCCCCTGGCCTTGCTGGCCGGTGACGCCCTGATCATCCTGGCCTACCAGGCATTGGCCCAGGCCGGCACACGCTGGCCGCAGCGTCTGGCCCCACTGCTGCAGATCGTCTGCGAAGGCACCGGCGCGCCCGAGGGCATCGTCGCCGGCCAAGCCTGGGAATGCGAGCCCAAGGTGGCCCTGAGCCAATACCAGCGCGCCAAGACAGGCGCCTTGTTCGTGGCCTCCACCTGCGCCGGCGCCATTGCCGCCGGGGTCGATCCCCAGCCCTGGCGCCGCCTGGGCGACTGCCTGGGCGAGGCTTATCAGGTGGCCGACGACATCCGCGATGTGATGGGCCAGGCCCTGGCCATCGGCAAGCCCCAGGGGCAAGACGCCCACCACGGCCGGCCCAGCTCGGCGGCCGATCTCGGTCTGGTCGGTGCGGTCAACTATTTCCGCGAACTCATGCAGGCGGCCATCGATTCGGTGCCAGCCTGCCCGGCCCGCACGGCCATGCAAAAGCTGGTGCTGGCCGAATCCGAGCGGCTGCTGCCCCAGCATGCACGCGAGCAAATCGCACGCGGCGTCATGGAGCCAGGCCTGGCATGAGCGTGTCGGCGGCTGTCATGAGCGCCGACGCCAGCTGGCGCGAGCGCTGGCTGGCCAGGCTCGACCGCTGGCTGAGCAGCCCGGACCTCTACCGCTGGGCCCTGCTTAACCCGGTGGGGCGCTGGATCATGCGCCGGCGGGCGCAGCAACTGTTTGATGTGATGGCCGGTTTTGTGCACAGCCAAGTGCTGCTGGCCTGTGTGCGCCTGGGTTGGTTTGAGCGCCTGCTGGAGCAGCCAGCCACATTGGCTGAGCTGCAGCACAGCAGCGGCCTGCCGGCAGACGGGCTGCAGCGCCTGCTCGGCTCGGCCATCAGCCTGGGGCTGATTGAAGCGCGGGGCACGCGCTACGGCCTGGGCCCACTGGGCACCCCGGTGGCGGCCCACGCCGGCCTGCGTGCCATGATCGAACACAACGCCTTGCTCTACGCCGATTTGAGGGACCCGTTGGCCCTGTTGCAACACCCTGAGCATTCGGGCATGCATGCTTATTGGCCCTACCCTACCGGCGGCGCCGAGGAGGGCCGGGCGGCTGCTCCGACGCAAGCCAACGCAAGCCCATCGGCGAGCGCCCCAGCAGGCGCCACTTTGCCCAGCCTGAGCGACTTCAGCCAAGCCCGTGCCGACGCTGGCCAAAGCGCCCGCTATTCCGAGCTCATGGGCCGCTCGCAGCGCTTTCTCATTGAGGAACTGCTGGTCGCCTACGACTTTGCCCAGCACCGCAAGGTGCTCGACGTTGGCGGTGGTCACGGTGGCTGGGTCATGGCCCTGGCGCGCCATGCACCCCAATTGCAGCTCATGCTGATGGACCTGCCGCCAGTGGCCGAACTGGCACGCCAGCGGGTGTCCGAAGCTGGTTTGAGCGAGCGCATCGCCTGCCACGGTGGCAGCTTTCGCAGCGACCCCCTGCCGACCGGGGCCGACCTGATCACCCTGCTGCGGGTGGCCCATGACCACGCCGACGAGGCTGTGCTGGAACTGCTGCGCGCCATCCATGCGGCCTTGCCCTCGGGCGGTCACCTGCTGCTGGCCGAACCCATGGCCGAGCCCGGCGGCCAGGCCAGCCGCAGCGACGCCTACTTTCACTTCTACCTGCTGGCCATGGGCCGGGGCCGACTGCGCACGGCCGCCCAATTGAGTGCCCTCATCAGCCAAGCCGGCTTCGCCTCGGTACGCACCATCGCCAACCCCGTGCCCCTGCACGGCAGCTTGCTCCTGGCCCGAAAAGCCTGAGCGAGCCCCCTAATCAAGCCCAAAAAATAAGTGTTTACCCTAGAATTCCGCCCAATCCGTCAATTTAAGTTGACACATATCAATGTCAACTCAAGAATGCAGTCATGAAAGCCTCTGCCATCGTGTTTCAAAGCCCGCGCCAGTTGTCGGTGCAGTCGTTGGAACTGCGCGAACTGAGCCCCGGCCAGATTGAAGTCGAAGTTGATTACAGCGGCATCAGCACCGGCACCGAGCGACTGCTCTGGGACGGCAGCATGCCCGCCTTCCCCGGCATGGGCTATCCCCTGGTGCCAGGCTACGAGACCACCGGGCATATCGTGCGCATGCACCCCGAGGGCAATGAAGGCCTGGTGGTGGGCGACCGGGTCTTTGTGCCGGGCTCGCACAGCTTCGAGGGCGTCTTCAACCTCTTCGGTGGCGCCGGTTCCCGCTTGGTGGCCGCCAGCGCCCGTGTGGTCAAGGTGCAGGCCGCCCTGGAACAAAAAGCCACCCTGCTCGCCTTGGCGGCCACCGCCTATCACAGCGTGGCCGTCGGTGGTACCCGGGAGCCTGCCGCACCACCGGCGCTCATCATTGGCCACGGCATCATGGGCCGCTTGCTGGCTCGCTTGACGGTGGCCGCTGGCGCGCCCGCGCCGGTGGTCTGGGAAACCCATGCCGAGCGGCGTACCGGCGGCGAAGGCTACAGCGTCATCGACCCCAAGGACGACGAGCGCAAGGACTACCCGGCCATCTACGACGTCAGCGGCGATGCGTCCATCATCAATTCACTGATCGGGCGACTCAAGCCCGGCGGTGAGGTGGTGCTGGCCGGCTTTTACAAGCAGGACATCAGCTTTGCCTACCCGCAGGCCTTCATGCGCGAGGCCACCATCCGCGTGGCCTCCGAATGGAAGCGGGCCGACCTGCTGGCCACCACCGAACTGGTTCACGAGGGCAGGCTCTCGCTGGACGGATTGATCACCCACACCCAAAGCCCAGGGCGAGCGCACGAGGCCTATGAACAGGCTTTTGGCGACAGCAACTGCCTAAAGATGATTCTTGACTGGAGACATTGATGAGCCCCAACACCCCCGCCCAGACCATCCAGTTCGTGCAGCAACTGCGCCAGGAGGCCGCCATTGAACCGGCGCCGGTGGCCACAGGCGCACCGACCAAAGAAACCCAGATCATTGCCATCTACGGCAAAGGGGGCATCGGCAAAAGCTTCACCCTGGCCAATCTGAGCTACATGATGGCCCAGCAAGGCAAGAAGGTGCTGCTCATCGGCTGTGACCCCAAGAGCGATACCACCAGCTTGCTGTTTGGCGGCAAGGCCTGCCCAACCATCATCGAGACCTCGTCCAAGAAAAAGCTCGCTGGCGAGCCGGTTTCCATCAGTGACGTCTGCTTCAAGCGCGACGGCGTGTTCGCGATGGAGCTCGGCGGCCCGGAAGTCGGTCGCGGCTGCGGTGGTC
>CANHGF010000297.1 GCA_947460065.1 Comamonadaceae bacterium | reverse complement strand
CGCCCGCCGCCGATGGCGATGCAGGGCTCGCGCACAAACACCGGTTCGCACCATTGCAGGGCGAGCGATCGCTCGGCCAGGGCGGCCAGGGCGTCGAGCGCCGCCAGCGCCTGGGCCAGCGAGGCCAGGGCAGGTACGAAGACCTGCAGTCCGTCCAGCAGCTGTTCGTAGAGATACCTCTCCCGCGCCAGTGCCCGCTCCTGGGCCGACAAGGCCTTGTCCTCAAAGGTCTTGAGCTCGGGGGGGATGAAGCGCTCAGCGTTTTTCAGCGTCTGGCGGCGGCGGTAATCTTCGGGCACTTTGTCGAGCTGCCCCTGGGTGACTTCGATATAAAAGCCGTGCACCCGGTTAAACTGCACCCGCAGGTTGGCTATGCCGGTGCGCTCGCGCTCGCGCGCCTCCAGCTCGAGCAGGAAGGCGTCGCAGTTGTTTTCAATGGCGCGCAGCTCGTCGAGCTCACTGTCGTGGCCGTCCCGGATGACTCCGCCCTCACGTAGCAGCGCAGCCGGTTCGTCGAGCAAGGTGCTGGCCAGTTGCTCGGCGCACTGTGGCGGCGTCTGCAGTGCCAGCAACAAGCGCGCAAGCAAGGGCGGCAGGCCGGTGGTTTGCACCAGTAGTGCGCGCAGAATCTGCGCACGCTGCAGGCTGTGACCCAGAGCCACCAGTTCACGCGGACGCACCTGGCGCAGGCTCAGGCGCGCGCCAATGCGCTCCACATCGGCGCTGCCCTTGAGCTGCTCGCGCAGCCTGGCCTGCAGGCCTTCGCGCAGGCAGGCAATGGCTTGTAGCCGCTCTTGGGCCATCTCGCGCTGGCGCGGCGGGGCCAACAACCAGTGTTTGAGCTGGCGGCTGCCCATGCCGGTGATGCAGCTGTCGAGCAAGGACAGCAGTGTCGGCGCGCTCTCACCGCGCAGGGTCTGGGTCAGTTCCAGATTGCGCCGGGTGCTGGCGGGAAGGTCAATGTATTCGTTGGGCCGCACCACCTGCAGCCCATGCAGATGGCTCAGGGCCCGGCCCTGGGTATGTTCGGCATAGGCCAGCAGGGCGCTGGCCGCAGCATGGGCCTCGGGCAGGTCCTGAGCGTTCCAGGCTTGCAGCGAGGCCGCACCCAATTGCTCGAGCAGGCGCCGCTGGCCCAGGCCGGCATCAAAAGCCCAATGGGGCCGTGCGCTGACCGGGCAGCGGCCCACGCCAGCCAATGCCGCCTTGAGCTGGGCCTCAAATGCCGGCGTGATCTCGGCGCTATGAATCAGCTCGCTCGGGCCTATGCGCGTTAGCCAAGGTGCCATTGCATCGGCGTCGCACTGGGCCAGATGAAGCTGCCCTTGCGTCACGCTCAGCCAGGCCAGGCCGCAGCGGTTGCGGGGCCCTTGGTGTACCGACAGCAACAGGGCCTCAGCCTTGTCGCCCAGCAGTTCCGATTCGGTCAGGGTGCCCGGGGTGATTACCCGCACCACCTTGCGCTCGACCGGGCCTTTGGAGGCGCCCACATCGCCGACCTGCTCGCAAATCGCCACCGACTCGCCGAGCTGTATCAGCCGGGCCAAATAGCCTTCGGCCGAGTGATAAGGCACGCCGGCCATGCGTATGGGCTGGCCCGCCGATTGGCCACGGCTCGTCAGGGTGATGTCCAGCAACTGCGCAGCCTTGATCGCGTCCTCATGGAACAACTCGTAGAAGTCGCCCATGCGGTAGAACAGCAGGGTATCCGGGTGGTCCTTTTTGATGGCCAGGTACTGGGCCATCATCGGCGTGTGCTTGTCGGCGCTCTCGCCCGGGCTCGAGCCTTTGTCGTTTTCTGATGGTTTCAACAACTTGCGGTGTCCTGGATCGGTGATGCGCCAGTGCGTATCGGCCTGCGGTGCTAAGGCCGTAGTCTGTCTGCGATTCGAGCTGAACTATAAGTTCATTCGGCCAAGGGGCTGGAAGCTCAAGATTTTCCACTGAACCGCTGTTCAAGCATGGGTGATCTTGATCGCAATGTGTTTGATTGACTTTTGGGCTTCGTTGTTCTTGTTCCCCCCGCCTGCCATCGCTTAAGCTTTTGGGCAAACAGAGTCCGTCCTCGTTTAACCCATGGTGCTTTTGCTCCCCCTTTTGCTGCTGGCCCTTATGCTGAATGCGCAACCGCAGGCCGGCGTCTTACCGCCCGTCGCCCGTATGGACGTCACCGGCGTGCAGGCCCGGGCCTTTGAAGCCTCTTCGGTCAGGCGTCCGCTGGTCATCAGTTCGGTGCAGGAGGCTGCCATCTACCTGCCTGCGCAAGATCTGGCCCGCCTGAGTCACGAAGTCGACTTTTCCCAGCAGGTGCTGCTGGTGTTTGCATGGAGGGGGTCGGGTCAGGACAGGCTGGAGTATCAGGTGCATTCATCGCCGCCCGGGGTGGTTGCATTTCTTTTCAGCTCCGGTCGAACCCGGGACCTGCGCGAGCACCAACAGGTGTTTTTTTTGCGCTCACACTGGGCCTGGAGCGTGCGGTGAGCGGTGCGGCTGATGTGCCTGGTGGCGTCAGGCGATTTCGTTGAAAACATCGCTACCCTGGCTGCGCGCGCTGCTGGCCTTGCTGCGCTGGCCGCTGGCCCTGCTCCTTGTTTTTGAGGAGTGGGGCTGGGATCCTCTGCAGCGCCTGCTGGCGGCCCTGGGGCGCTGGCCGGGCTTTCGGTGGGTCGAAGAACGGGTCAGCCGCCTGCCACCCTATGGCGCGCTGGCCTTGTTCATATTCCCCTCGCTGCTGCTCCTGCCGCTGAAGCTGGCCGCACTGTGGCTGATCGGTCAAGGCCATGCCCTGTGGGGTGCGGCGCTCATCATCGGTGCCAAGTTGGTGGGTACCGCCATCGTGGCGCGCCTGTTCACCCTGACCCGACCGGCTTTGATGCAGCTGCCTTGGCTTGCCCAACTGTATGCGCGCTGGTCGGTTTGGAAGAACGGACTGCTCGACTGGGCGCGTGCCAGCGGCGTTTGGCGTACCGCGCGGCTGCTCAAGGCTGAGCTCAAACGCCTGCTGCGCGGCTGGTTCAGGCCGCGCTGATCGGATCGGTGCCGGTTTGAGCTGCGCCAGCTCCTTGAGTCCCGGCGCCGGGGTTAGGCCCGGGGCTTGCGAACCGCAGTGCGCGGCCTGTCCTCGGGCTTGGCCGCATGTTGCACCTCGCCGGCTGCGGGCTTGGGAGCCTTGAGCAGGGTTTTGGGTTTGGGGGCGGCGGCCGCGCTTGGGTCCTGATCGTTTGAAGCCGGCTGTGCTTGCGCCAGCTGCATCTTGTCGGCCACGCCAGCGAACTTGCTGTACTTGGCCAGCACATTGACCAGCTGGGCGTAGATGCGGGGGTTGCCGGCCACGCATTCGCTTTGGTGCATGAAGTCGGCATCGCCGGTGTAGTTGCCCACCAGGCCACCCGCTTCGGTGACCAGCAGCGAGCCGGCGGCTACGTCCCAGGCCTTCAGACCGGTCTCAAAAAAACCGTCGCTGTAGCCCGCGGCCACATAAGCCAGGTCGAGCGCAGCGGCGCCTGGCCGGCGCACGCCAGCGCATTGGCTCATCACTTCGCCGAGCATGCTCAGGTAGGCCCGCAGCTTGTCGCCAGGCCGGTAAGGAAAGCCGGTGGAGATCAGGCATTCCTGCAAGCGGGTGCGCTTGGACACCCGGATGCGCCGGTCATTGAGGAAGGCACCACGGCCGCGGGTCGCGCAAAACAGGTCATTGCGGGTCGGGTCGTACACCACGGCCTGCTCGACGCGGCCTTTGACGGCCAGGGCAATGCTCACGCAGTACACCGGGAAACCGTGGATAAAGTTGGTGGTGCCGTCCAGCGGGTCGATGATCCACTGGTAGTCCGAATGCCTGGCTCCGTGTTCACTGCCCGATTCCTCGGCCAAGATGCCATGTCCAGGATAGGCCTGCAGCAAGGTTTCGATGATTGCGGTTTCAGCGTTGTGATCGACCTCCGTGACGAAGTCGTTGGTTTGCTTGGCTGAAATCCGCACGGCCTCGACATCGAGTGCGGCGCGGTTGATGATGGCGCCGGCGGCGCGCGCAGCCTTGATGGCCACGTTGAGCATGGGGTGCAGG
>CANHGF010000296.1 GCA_947460065.1 Comamonadaceae bacterium | reverse complement strand
TGAGCCTAAAACGGCGCTTGGACGGTTTTTTGGCGCTAAGTCTTTTTTTTCTAAAGGCTCACTCGCTTTTTTGAAGCTCACGATTTTGGTGGGAGCGCGACGCACCTGACTGCACGCCTGCGGGGATCTCCTGAGCAGGTGCAATGTCTTCGCCGCTGCGTTCCACGCACGGAAAGCGCGTTCGATTGCCTTATCCCCTCAGATCCGTACCGGGCTGCGCATGGGCAAAATAGCTGTTCATTCACAAGGATCTCCCCATGCCCGCATTGCCCATCCCTTGCCTGACCATCGCCTGCATGGCGCTGACCCTGGTGGCCACGCCCGCCTTGGCTCAGAGCGCAAGTACGCAGCCCCTGTGGGAGCTGGGCGCAGCCGGTGTTGGCGTGTCCCAGCAGGCCTACCCGGGCGCCAGCGCCCAGGTCTCGCGCGGGCTGGCGCTACCCTACTTTGTGTACCGTGGCGAGATCTTGCGCGCCGACCGAGACACGGCGGGCCTGCGCGCCATCAAAACTGATCGTATGGAGCTTGACATTGGCGTGGCCGGCTCATTCGGGGCACGGTCTGATGAAATAGACGAGCGCCAAGGCATGCCCAAGCTGGGCACGCTGATTGAATTTGGCCCCCGCGTGAAATGGAAGCTGGGCCAAGACCAAGCCAGCGGAGGCTGGCGCGTGGAGCTGCCTCTGCGCGGCGTGTTTGACCTGAGCGACGGGGCCGCCCATCGCGGCATGGCCTTTGAGCCCAAACTGGTGTACCAACGCCGGGCCAGCGCAGGGTGGTTTTACGCCACCAGCGTGAGCGCCATCGTGGCCGACAAACGCCTGGCCCAAACCTTCTACGGGGTAGCACCCCAATACGCCTTGCCCAGCCGCCCGAGCTACGAGGCACAAAGTGGCCTGGTGGCCTGGCGGCTGAACGCGACCGTAGGGCACCAGCTGTCGCGCGACTGGCGTATCTTTGGCTTTGGCCGCATCGACAGCGTGGCCGGCGCTGCCAACGAAAACAGCCCCCTGGTCAAAAAAACCATGGGCGCATCTCTGGGGCTGGGCCTGACCTACACCTGGCTGCGCTCGGAGCGCAGCGCAGTGGACTGAGGGCGGCTTGAGTTGGGTGTTCATGACGCTCAATGGCTTGCTGGTGCATGACCAAGCTGCGCCGCTTCGACCTGGTCGATGGCAGCGCCGACGGCGCAGCCGACCCGGCCGGCACCCCACTGCGCCTGTCCTGAGCGAGGCTGTCGGCCTGCACCGACAGCATCAACCGAAACCGGCCCCCCCCACTGCCAATCAGCGCCTCGCACACTGTGTGCAAAGGAGGCGATCTGATGCAACACACCCCCTCACGCTTTCATGGCACCGCCGCGCTGACCGTACTCATCGCGCTGTCTGCCCCGCTCCCCACCTTGGCGCAGAGCGTCACGCCCAGCGGGGCCAGCCGGCCGGGCACCATGCTCAGCCCGCGTGACATCGGCAGCCGAGACTTCGGCAGGCGCGAGTACGAGCGCAGTTGTGCCAGTTGCCATGGTGCCAGCGGCAAGGGCGACGGCGTACTGGCCGGGCTGTTGATCAAGAATCCCCCCGACCTGACTCAGCTCAGCCGCGGCAATCAGGGCGTGTTTCCTTTCCAAAGGCTCTACCAGGTGATTGAAGGCGAGGGCCTGCCCGTTCACGGCACCCGGGAAATGCCGGTGTGGGGCCGCGAATACAGGCTGGAAGATGGCCAGTACTTCACCGATTCGCCCACGCCTTATGACCCGCAGGCTCTGGTGCGGTCGCGCATTCTGAGCCTGCTGGAGTACATCAACCGCTTGCAAATGCGTTGAGGTATTGGCGCTTAAGGCTCGCTCTATCTTGAGGGGCGTGTTTGAGTGCTGTGTGCCGCGTGAGCGGGGTGAGCCCGGCCGGCTCATGCTGTGAGTTCACAAAAATTGCCGGCCGGGCCCACCCCACTCACGCCAAGCGCAGTCTGGATCCTCGCGGTGATGAAGCAAGCGCTGCTTCCTGAGCCCACGAGGGCGCCAACCCTACACCTTTGTCTGCGCTCGAGGCCCAAAGAGCAAGGCGCCTAAACCAACACCCTGACACCCGGGAAAACCCGCCATGTGTCAACTCTGGTTGACAACTACTTGTGTCCAGGTTACAAAAGGTGCATGGCGCGCCCTGCCCTTTCTGCAGTCACCGAACTGTTCAAGCCCATCACCTGGTTTCCACCCATGTGGGCCTTCGCCTGCGGCGTGGTGGCATCGGGCCTGCCCATGGACGGACGCTGGGGCCTGGCCCTGATCGGAGTTGCCCTGGCCGGACCGCTGGTTTGCGCGACCAGTCAGGCGGTCAACGACTGGTTTGACCGTCACGTCGATGCGATCAACGAACCGCATCGGCCCATCCCCTCCGGGCGCATACCCGGCCGCTGGGGCCTGTACCTTGCCATTGCCTGGACCGGGGTGTCGCTGTTGGTGGCTACGGCCCTGGGCCCATGGGGCTTTGGCGCGGCCGTGCTGGGCCTGCTGCTGGCCTGGGCCTATAGCGCGCCGCCGCTGCGGCTGAAGGAAAACGGCTGGTGGGGCAATGCGGCCTGCGGCATCAGCTACGAGGGCATTGCCTGGATCACCGGCGCGGCGGTCATGGCCGGCGGTGCCATGCCGGGCGGACAGTCGCTGATCCTGGCTGCGCTCTACAGTGCCGGCACCCACGGCATCATGACGCTCAATGATTTCAAGGCCATCGAGGGTGACAAGCAGATGGGCGTGCGCTCGCTGCCGGTCCAACTGGGGGTCGATCGCGCCGCCCAGGTCGCCTGCTGGTTCATGGCCCTGCCCCAAGTGGCCGTGATTGCCCTGCTGATCAGCTGGCAGCAGGAGGGCCACGCGTTGGCGGTGGCGGGCCTGCTGGCGGCGCAGGCCTTGATGATGCGCCGCTTCTTGCGCGAGCCCATCGCCAAGGCCCTTTGGTACAGCGGCTTTGGCGTACCGCTGTTTGTCGGGGGCATGATGGTCAGCGCCTTCGCACTGCGCGGCTTGGGAGGTACAGCATGACACAGGACATCGGGTGGACCGGCGTGGCAAGGCTGGGCCTGGTGCAGGCCTGTATGGGTGCGGTGGTGGTGTTGTGCACATCCACGCTCAACCGGGTGATGGTGGTCGAGCTCGGCCTGGCGGCAGTGCTGCCCGGCCTGATGGTGGCTCTGCATTACTTGGTACAAATTTCCCGCCCGCGCATGGGCCATGGTTCGGACACTGGCGGACGCCGCACCCCCTGGATCATCGGTGGCATGGTGGTGTTGGCCCTGGGCGGCATGACCGCCACACTGGGTACCGTTTGGGCGCAGACAGACCGAGCGGCCGGCCTGAGCCTGGCAGTGCTGGGCTTCGTACTGATTGGCACCGGCGTCAGCGCCTGCGGCACCAACGTGCTGGTGACACTGGCCAAGTCAGTGCCCGACCAGCGGCGCGGGCCGGCAGCCACGCTGGTCTGGATCATGATGATCGCCGGCTTTGCCCTGACCGCCGGTCTGGCCGGTCACTGGCTCGATCCTTATTCGCCCGAACGACTGCTGCAAGTGGCTGCCAGCATCTGCGGCCTGACTGTGCTGATCACCATCGCAGCGGTGCTGGGCATCGAGCGCGAGCCAGCCGCTCCAGCAAGCCGCACCGCCGCGAACGACGCCAAAGTGGGCTTTCGGCAGGCGCTCGACCAGGTCTGGCGCGAGCCGGCTGCGCGGCGCTTCACCATTTTTGTTTTCGTCTCCATGCTCGCCTACAGCGCGCAGGACCTGATCCTCGAGCCCTTTGCCGGCAGCGTGTTTGGCTACACGCCGGGCTCCTCGACCAAGCTGTCGGGCGTGCAACATGGCGGCGTCCTGCTGGGCATGCTGATGGTGGCCGGTGCTGGCTTGCTGGCGGCGCGCAACGCCGGTAAAGCCTGGGCCACGCGGATAGGCTCACTGCCGGCCTGGACCGTGGGCGGTTGCATCGCATCGGCGCTGGCCATGGCCGCACTCGCCCTGGCTGGCCTGGTCGGGCCGGGCTGGCCGCTCAAAGCCAATGTGTTCTTGCTGGGCGTGGCCAACGGCGC
>CANHGF010000295.1 GCA_947460065.1 Comamonadaceae bacterium | reverse complement strand
CTGGTCAATTCATTGACATTGGTGCCGCGCAAACCCATCTTGCGCCACCAGATGCCCAGCCCCACCACCAGGCCGGGCCGGGCGCGATCGCTCACCCGGGCTTTGCAGTGGTAGCTGCCGCGGTCGTTGTAGACGCGCACGGTGGCACCGTCGGCGATCTGCCGGGCCGCCGCGTCCTGGCTGTGGATTTCCAGCACCGGCTCGGTTTCGATATCGCGCAGGCTGGTGACGTTGACGAAGGTGGAGTTGAGAAAGTTACGCGCTGGCGGCGAGATCATGGCCAAGCGGTAGCGCTCGCTGCTGCCCGGGGCCTCCGCATTGGGCAGGTGATCGGGCAGGCCGTCCAGGCCCCGATCGGCCAGGCGCTGGCTGAAAAACTCGCACTTGCCGCTGGGCGTGGGAAAGCCGCCCTCGGCAAAGGGTGCGTCCGGAATGTTCAGGCTGGTAAAGCCCTGGCTGAGCAATGCCTCAAAGTCGACCTGCACGCCAAAAGCCGCCTTGCAAAGAGTCAGGTCATCATCGGCAAAACAGGGGTTGTCAAAGCCCATGCGCTGCGCCAGCTGCCTGAAGATTTCGCTGTTGCTGCGCGCCTGCCCCAGCGGCGCAATCGCCGGCCGGTTGAGCAGCACATCGGTGTGGCCGTAACTCAGGTGGATGTCCCAATGCTCGAGCTGGGTGGTGGCTGGCAGCACATAGTCGGCATGGTCGGCGGTATCGGTCATGAAGTGCTCGAGCACCACAGTGAAAAGCTCAGGCCGCAGGAATCCTTGCGCCACCTTGGCCGATTCGGGCGCCACCGCCAGCGGGTTGCTGTTGTAGACGATCAGGGCCTCGATGCGCGGGCCGAATTCGGCGCTGGCCGGGCGCAGCAGCTCGTCGCCGATGGTGCTCATATTGATCACTCGGCTCGCTGAGCGGCGCAGGTCGGGGCGCTGCAGCGCAGCCTGCTGCACCGGGTAGTGGCCCGAGCTGGACATCAGCAGGCCGCCACCGGCTTGTCGCCAGGCGCCCACCAGAGCCGGCAGGCAGGCCACTGCGCGGGTGGCATTGCCGCCGCCGCGCACCCGCTGCATGCCGTAGTTCAGGCGTATCGCTGCCGGACTCAGGCTGCCGTAGTCGCGGGCAAGTTGGCGAATCTGCTCGACGGGCAATGCGCAAACCGCGGCCGCACGTTCGGGCGGCCACTGGAGTGCCCGCTCGCGCAGGGCGGACCAGCCCAAGGTGTGACGGGCGATGTAGTCGTGGTCCAGCCAGTCATGCACGATCAGCTCGTGCATCAGTGACAGCGCCAGGGCCGCGTCGGTGCCGGGCAGCAACTGCAGATGCTCGTGGCATTTGTCGGCGGTTTCCGTGCGGCGCGGATCGATGCAGACCAGCTTGGCGCCATCGCGCTTGGCCTGCTGGGCCAGGCGCCAGAAGTGCAGATTGCTGCCGATCGAGTTGCTACCCCAGATCAGGATCAGCCTGCTGTGGGCAAAGTGTTCGACCTTCATACCCACCTTGCCGCCCAGGGTGTGCGTCAAGCCTTCGGCGCCGGCCGAGGCGCAGATGGTGCGGTCAAGCTCGCTGGCGCCGAGTTGCTTGAAAAAGCGTGAGGCCATGGCCTCACCCTGTACCAGCCCCATAGTGCCTGCGTAGCTGTAGGGCAAGATGGCCTGCGGGTCGCGCGCCGCGATCGCAGCGAGCCGCGCTGCGATGTCATCGAGCGCCTGGTCCCAGCTGACCGGGGTGAATTGACCGCTGCCTTTGGGCCCGCTGCGTTTGAGCGGCTGCAGCACCCGCTCGGGGTGGTAGGTGCGCTCGTTGTAGCGTGAGACCTTGGTACACAGCACGCCTGCGGTGTGCAGATGCTCTGGGTTGCCCTGTACCTGCACCGCGCGGCCGTTCTCCACCGTGGTCAGCAGGGCGCAGGTGTCCGGGCAGTCGTGTGGGCAGGCGCCGGCCACGGTTGTCGGCAGGGTGCTTGGTCTTTGGCGTGTGGTCTCGGGCATGCGGTCCATCTTGAAACAAGCCTGTCAGCTGCGCGGGCCCGGGGCACCGGCATAGGCGCCGGCCAGCTCCTGCAGGTGGGCGCGCTGCTCTTGGGCCATGTAGGGCGCCAGTAGGCCCAGCACATGGCTGGCCCCGCGCAGCAGGGCTGCCTGCGCATGTTCGGGCTCGAGCGCGCGGCGCGGGTCGCAGACATATTCAAAGCTCAGCCAGTAGGTCAGCAGCACTACCATGCTGGTGGCCGTGGGCGGCACATCGCTGGCTTTCATGTTCAGCCCCTGCCGGCGCAGCGCACCCAACAGGTCTTTGAGTGCGCCGATCAATTTTTGGATCAGCGATTGCAACTGGCTCTCCAGCTGACGGTTGCGGCTGAGCAGGTCGTTGAGGTTGCGATAAAGAAATCGGTGCTCCCACAGGCCCTCAAACAAGGAATGCATGAAAAACCAGGCGTCTTCGACGTCGCGCACCTCGGTGCCAGCGGCCAGCAGTGGGGCCAGGGCCTGCTGGTGGCGCTCGAACAGGGCATTGACCAGCTCGTCCTTGGCGGGGTAGTGGTAGTACAGATTGCCCGGGCTGATGCCCAGCTCGGCCGAGATGGCGGTCGTCGAGACGTTGGGCTCGCCGAAGCGGTTGAACATCTCCAGCGCCGTCTCCAGGATGCGCTGTGCGGTGCGGCGGGGCGCTTTCCTGATCATGCGGTGTGTCTGTGGCAGCAATCGGTGTGGTGCACTCTAACCTAGCCTTATTCGCGTTGCATAGGATGTCGGACCGATGGCCCTGCGGGTGCTGGCCTTAGCCCGCCTTGCTGCGGACGGCTCTTTTGGCCCCTGCGCGGCGCACCGCTGGCTTGGCTGCAGTCTTGCTCGTTGCGCCGGAGCGGCTGGCTCTGGGACGCTGTCCGGCCTTTTGCAGAGCCTGCATCTGAGCTTCCAGGTCCTGCACCCGCTGGCTGAGCAATTGCAGTTCCTGGGCCGATGGGACTCCCAGGCCGCCCAGAGCACGGGCTACCCTGTCTTCAAAAATCGACTCGAGCTTGCCCCATTGCTGACCGGCCTTGGCGCTCAGGCCACCGGCCATTTCAGTGATCCGCTCGGTCGCTTCGGCCATGCGCTCCTGGGCCACGGCCTGGGTTTTGCGCTGCAAGTTCACCCCGTCCTGTACCAAGGCCTCGAACACCTTGCCGCCCTCCTGTTGGGCCTTGGCAAAAGCCCCTAAGCCAGCCAGCCAGATCTGCTGGGCCGATTCACGCACCCGGTCGGCGGCCTCGGCGCCGGCCGTGTCCTGTTTTTTGCTTGCCATGATGCACTCCTTTGAGCTGCGACTGTATCGCCTTGCTATGCCTTATCCCACGCCTATCGCCCAAAGAGTACGACTTTTTGAGTCGATAGGCGGCGGCCGAAAGGTCTTTGCCCCGGTCGGCCCGCCGCCGAGATTTGGTGCGTCGCACAAACTGTCAAATTCAGTCGTATCATAAGGAATGCCGAATTCTTCACTCCAATCCGCCATCTACCTGCGTTTTCTCAATTTGGCGCGGGCCATACGCGAGCTGCCCGATGCGCCAGACTTGGATCCGGTGGAAGAGCGACTGCTCAATCTCTTTGCCTCGGTTTGGTACCACGATCAGAAAATCACGGTGCTTCAAGCCATGGGCATGTCCACTGACATCTCATCGACCACCGCGCACCGGCGCTTGAAGTCCTTACGCGCCAAAGGCATGATCTCGCTGTTGGCCGACGAGACCGACAACCGCGTCAAATATGTGCAGCCCACTGCCCAGGCCCAGCGCTATTTTGCGCAGATGGGGCAGTGCGTAGAGCAGGCGAGTACCCCTTAAGGGGCCTTCCTCGCGTGCGGGAGGCGGCGGCCAAGTCGGCCCGAGTCAGCACTTGCCAGGGGGTTGAGGGCCCACCTGCCGGAGCCGGGGCCTAGAATCTCTGCTGTGATCCAGGCCTGATTGGCTGGCTTGGCGCAGGACACTGTATGACCCTCCTTGTGACTGGTGGTGCCGGCTTCATCGGCGCCAATTTCGTGCTCGATTGGCTGGCGCAGCCAGATGCCGAGCCTGTCGTCAATGTCGACAAGCT
>CANHGF010000294.1 GCA_947460065.1 Comamonadaceae bacterium | reverse complement strand
GACGGCATTCGTCATCAAAGGGCTGGCCAGGCCCTGCTCATGCACCGGCTTGCCGTGCATCTGAGCCAGCCAAGGCATGGCCGACTGGCCCCAGATCTGCACCGACGGAACCAGCTGCGCCCTTTCTTTGACGCAGCCCAGCCTGAGGTTCATGGTCTTGGGCTGATCGGCCTCAGTGGCATACAGGTGGGTGCCGCATTCCGGGCAGAAGGCCTGCGCCCGGCGATTGCCGCTGGCGGCCACCTTGATGTAGTGCCGGGGCTGGCCCGAGACCTGAACCTGCTCGGCCGGCGTGGGCAGGACGGCGCGAAAGGGGGCGCCGGAAAACTGCTGGCAATCGGCGCAGTGGCAGACCAGGACTTTGCTGGGGTCCACCAGAGCGGTAAAGGAAATCGCGCCGCAGTGGCACTGTCCGGTGACGTCAAGCGTGGTGTTCATGGCTGGATGGGCGGTGATGGCGTGGAGTGGCTAGGCGCAAGGCATGGCGGGTCTGCCCAGGAGATGCCCCACTTTAAACGCAGGCGCTACTTCCTTGATGTCTTGAGCTTTGCCCAGAAGTCATCACCTGCCGCGGTTCCATAGCCTGTGACGATTTGAACATCGAGCAGCGTTACCTCATCTACCCGGGGCAGGAGAGCTTTCCTACGCGCTATGGCACGCAGGCCATCGGCTTTCGGCGCTGATGCGGCGGCTTGGGCAGCTTTAAGGCCCGCCAGCGCAAAGGCGCTGAAGCCGCCTCCCGGCTGCCGAGCACAGCCACGGGGCCGGGCCGTCGCTTTTAAGGACACCTCTTGATGCAATCGAAGCGCATTGTTTACTGACTGTGAGGGCCTGGGCTTGTAATCTGGCTCAGACCTATCGGCCCACCCTGCGAGAGTGCAGCTGCCGATCCACCGTTGACCATGCCCCTAAAGGAGCTCAGCCATGCACCGCCCCACCTCTTGGACACGTATCGCGCACACTGCTGCGCTCGTCCTGACCGCATCCACCCTGGCCGCCTGCGCCGGCATGTCGCAGCAGGAGAAGAACACCGCCATCGGCGCCGGCGTCGGCGCCATTGGCGGCTCGGTGCTCACCGGCGGCAGTGCCGCGGGGGCCATCGGTGGTGCAGCCGTCGGCGGGGTGATCGGGCATGAAATCGACAAGACAAAAAAGTGAGCAATTGCCGTGCTTGAAACAATTGCTGCCGTCTTGGTACTGCTATGGCTGGTGGGCTTGGTTTCGTCTTACACCATGGGCGGCCTGATTCACATCCTGCTGGTGATCGCGGTGGTGGTGGTTCTGGTGCGGGTGATCCAGGGCCGACGGCTCTGATCTGAGAGGGACCCAAGCCCCTCAGCAACAAATCGGTAACAAGGCCTCAAGCCCTGTGTGAGAATCGGGGCGCTTTAGCCCTCCAGGAGACTCATCCATGCCCAGCCGCGCCACCAAAATTGTTGCCACCCTGGGGCCGGCCAGCAGTGACCCGGATTTGCTGGAAAAGATGATCCGCGCTGGTGTCAATGTGGTGCGGCTCAACTTCAGCCATGGCAAGGCCGAAGACCATATTCAGCGCGCCGAGCTGGTGCGGCAGGCGGCACAGCGCGCAGGACGCGAGGTGGCGATCATGGCCGATCTGCAGGGGCCCAAGATCCGTGTCGGCAAGTTCGCTGAGGGCAAGGTGATGCTCGAGCCAGGTGCGCGCTTTGTGCTGGACGCCTCACGCGCCGAGCCGGGCGACCTGCAGGGCGTAGGCCTGGACTACAAGGAACTGCCCCGCGATGTGAAGGCCGGTGATGTGCTGCTGCTCAATGACGGGCTGATTGTGCTGACGGTCGACGCTGTCAAAGGCGAGCAGGTGCACACCACCGTCAAGCTCGGCGGTGAGCTCTCCAACAACAAGGGCATCAACAAGCAAGGCGGCGGACTGACCGCGCCGGCGCTGACCGCCAAGGACATGGACGACATCAAGACGGCCATGAGTTTTCAGGCCGACTATGTGGCGGTGAGCTTTCCAAAAAATGCCACCGACATGGAGATGGCCCGCCAGCTGTGCAATGTGGCGGCTACCCCTTTCAAGCACAAGCCGGCGCTGATCGCCAAGATCGAACGCGCCGAGGCCATTCCTAATCTGGAGGCGATCTTGCTGGCCAGCGACGGCATCATGGTGGCGCGCGGCGACCTGGCCGTCGAGGTGGGCAATGCCACCGTACCCGCGCTGCAAAAACAGATGATCCGCATGGCGCGAGCCCATGACAGGGTGGTGATCACCGCCACTCAAATGATGGAGAGCATGATCGTCAACCCGGTGCCCACCCGCGCCGAGGTGAGCGACGTGGCCAATGCGGTGCTCGACGGCACCGACGCCGTCATGCTCAGCGCCGAAACGGCTGCCGGCCGCTATCCGCTGGAGACGGTCGAGGAAATGGCCAAGATCTGCCTGGAAGCCGAAAAAGCCAGCGGGCACGAGATCGACGCCGACTTCAGCGGCAAGACCTTCAACCGCATCGACCAGTCGATTGCCATGGGCGCCCTCTTTACAGCCCAGCACTTGGGCGCCAAGGCCATCGTGGCTTTGACCGACAGCGGCTCGACCGCGCTGTGGATGAGCCGCCATGACATCGGCATTCCGATTTACGCGCTCACGCCTAAGCTGAGCACACAGCGCAAGATGGCGCTGTACCGCAATGTGCGGCCCTTGCTGATGGACACCTCTGCCGACCGCGATACCGCGCTCGAACAGGCCGAGGGCCATTTGCTCAAGCGCGGCATCGTGCAAACCGGTGACATTTACGCCATCACCTGTGGTGAGCCCATGGGCGCGCCGGGCGGCACCAATATGCTCAAAATCTGCCGGGTGGCTTGAGCTGACGAGCAAGGTGCCTGTCGAGTAGACGGGCCGGGTGGGCGACCGCCTGGATTCGAGAGCGTCGTGGCAAATTGAGCAATTTACTAGACCTGCCTGGTGTTTTTGCTAGACCGGTCTGGCAATTTGCAAATCCGTCATGAGCCTTGCCTTTGAACGCCCCTTTGTGGCAGAGCTGCTTGCACGACTGCGGGGCGAGCCTCGCCTGATTCAGATGCTCACTGGGCCTCGACAGGTCGGCAAGACCACGGGGGTGCGTCAGCTGATTGGGCAGTGCGGCTGGCCGACACACTATGCCAACGCCGATGACGTGCTGACCAGTGACAGAACCTGGCTGCTGCAGCAATGGCAGCAAGCTTTGGTGCTCGGTCGCGACGCCTTGCTGGTGATCGACGAAATCCAGAAAGTGCCCAACTGGTCTGAAACCATCAAGGCCCTGTGGGATCAACAGCCTACCCGGCTGCGGGTCTTGTTGCTGGGCTCAAGTGCTCTGCAGATCCAGACCGGCGTCAGCGAAAGCCTGGCCGGGCGCTTCGAGTTGCTGCGTGTACACCATTGGACATTTGACGAATTGTGGACGGCCTTTGGCTATGACCTGCCGCGCTATCTGGCCTTCGGTGGCTACCCTGGTGCGGTGGCGCTGGAGGACAAGCCTGATCGCTGGTACGCCTACATGAAGGATGCCATCGTCGAGGCTGTGATTGGCAAGGACATCCTGCAAAGCCGCAAAGTGGCCAAGCCGGCACTGTTGCGCCAGGCCTTTGAAATCCTGTGCGCCTACCCGGCACAAGAGATCAGTTACACCAAGCTGCTCGGTCAACTGCAGGACCGTGGCAATACCGATCTGATCAAGTACTACATCGAGCTGTACGGCGGGGCCTTCTTGCTCCACGCACTGCCCAAATATTCGGCCAAAGCTTGGCTCTAGCGCAGCTCCAGCCCCAAGATGTTGCCAGCCTGCCCGGCTCTATACAGCATGGTCACGGGTGTATCGGTGACCAATGACACCGAACAACGCGGTCGCGCCTTCGAACTGGCGGTAGGCGCCCCAGGCGCTGCGCGTCATCGTCACCCCCGACAACTTTGCCCAGTTTTCGCAAGACCCGCGGGCCTTCATGGCACAAGTGGGCCTGTAGGCCACGAGGCAAGCGGCGTAAGGCCATGTAAGGCGGCCATCCCCCCTTAAAATCTCGCCAGTTACCGGCCGGTTACCAAACCGGCTGATTCCCT
>CANHGF010000293.1 GCA_947460065.1 Comamonadaceae bacterium | reverse complement strand
GAGTAAGGCCAGCAGCGGAAACTGGGCCATGCCGTGGCGCTCGAACCACCAGCCTGCGGCAATGACGGTCAGCAAAAATCCGACCGAGCCGAACACCCGCACATGGCCATAGCGCCGCGCATCAAACTGGCCGTCGCGACTGACGTTCTGTATCACCAGGGCTTCGGCCATGGGCATCATGCCGCTGGTGTGGATAAACAGCAGCAGCAAAACCGCAAACAGCCAGACCACGCCGCCATCGAACCACAAGCCCAAGGAGATCACCAGTGAGGCGCCCGCGCCATAGCGCAGCAACCAGGTCCGGCGGCCGGTGTGGTCGCTCAGCCAGCCCCAGACATAAGGCACAACCAGGCGGCTGGCCGATTGCAAGGACACCAGCACGCTGATGGCCACCAGGCTCAGCCCCATCTCCTTGAGCCACAGCGGCAGATAGGGATTAAAGAAGCCGATGTGCGCGAAATATGTGGCCACCAAGGCCGACAGTGCGGCGAGCGATCGGGTTTGGGGCATGGCGCTCAGGGCTCAGGCCCGCAGACCGGGGCGAGTAGGCAGCCATTGAATGGGAGCGACGGGCCAGAAATCGGGGGGGAACGGCGCGCAGATCGAGCAAAAGGCATCAAGGCAGTATAAAAGCTGACCCGGGGCGGCTTCGGCCAAGGCGGCCCGCCACGGTCGCTGATGCACCACCGCAATGGGCTGGTGCCCGCGCAAAACGCGGCTAAAGTCAAACCATGCATGCCGTCCCCTCCCATGTCTTGCCCATCTTGGTGCTGGCGCAACTGGCGGGCACCTCGCTGTGGTTTGCGGTCAATGCAGTGATGCCCGATCTGCAGCGCAGCCTGGGCTGGTCGGCCACCTCGGTGGGCACGCTCACCTCGGCCCTGCAGCTGGGTTTTATTTTGGGCACCTTGGTGTTCGCGTTGCTGGCCATTGCCGACCGCTTCAAAGCCACCCGCGTGTTCCTGCTGTGTGCGCTGGCAGGCTCAGCCTGCACGGTGGGCGCCTGGGCCATGGTGGCCGACTTCCAGGCGCTGCTGCTCTGGCGCTTTGCGACCGGGTTTTTTCTGGCGGGCATCTACCCGGTGGGCATGAAGATCGCGTCCCAGTGGTATCAGCAAGGCCTGGGCTCAGCGCTGGGCTATCTGATCGGGGCCTTGGTGCTGGGTTCGGCCAGCGCGCACGGACTGCGGGCTTTGGCCGACGCCCTGCCCTGGCCCGCCCTCATGCTTGGCGTGGCCGCCCTGGCCGCCGGTGGCGGGCTGCTGATCTTGGCCCTGGGCGAAGCCCCCCGCGCGCCCGTGCGCGCCAGCACCCTGCAATGGCGGGCGCTGGCCACACTGTGGACCGACGCGCGGGTACGCAGCTCGGTGCTGGGCTATTTCGGGCATATGTGGGAGCTCTATACCGTCTGGGTCTTGATGCCGCTGATCCTAGCCACCCGCTTGAGCGGCTTGCAACTGTCGTGGGCGGCGTTCGTCATCCTGGGCAGCGGAGCGCTGGGCTGCGTGATCGGCGGCTACGCTGCGCGCCGCTGGGGCAGCGCCCGGGTGGCCGGCTTGCAGCTGAGCGTCAGTGGCCTGTGCTGCCTGCTCGCGCCTTGGCTGATGAGCGCGCCGGCACCGGCTTTCTACGGCTGGTTGCTGCTGTGGGGCATCACCGTGGCCGGCGACTCGCCGCAGTTTTCCACCCTGACCGCCCGCAACGCGCCGCCGCAGGCGGTAGGCAGTGTCCTGACCCTGAGCAACAGCCTGGGCTTTGCCATCAGCATTGTGAGCATCTTGCTCTTCGTCGCGCTCACCGCTCACCTGCCTTTGGGCTGGCTGCTCACAGGACTGGCCTTAGGCCCGGCTATGGGCCTGTGGGCGCTGTGGCCCTTGATGCGCGAAGGCGCCTGAGTCCAGCCTGTCGTTGGCGCGCAGGCCGAAGCCGGCTAAGCGATGCGCGGCAGGCTGGCGCGCACATCAGCGCACTGGGCCCGCTGCTGCAGCACATGCTCCATCACCACCAGGGCCAGCATCGCCTCCAGGATGGGTGTGGCGCGAATGCCGACGCAGGGGTCATGACGGCCCTTGGTCACCACCTCGGTGGGCTGGCCCTGCCGGTCGATGGACGGGCGCGGCGTGAGGATGGACGAGGTTGGCTTGATCGCGACCGACACCTCCAGGTCCTGCCCGGTAGAAATGCCGCCCAAAACACCGCCGGCGTTATTGCCGACAAAGCCGCTCGGGGTGAGCGCATCGCCATGCACGCTGCCGCGCTGACCCACGCTGGCAAAGCCGGCGCCAATTTCCACCCCCTTGACCGCGTTGACACCCATCATCGCGTAGGCAATGTCGGCATCGAGCTTGTCAAACAAAGGCTGGCCCAGGCCCACTGGCATCCCGGTGGCCACCACCCGAAGACGGGCGCCGCAGGAGTCGCCCGACTTGCGCAGCGCATCCATATAAGCCTCGAGCGCCGACACATCAGCGACCGGCGCAAAAAACGGGTTGTGGCCGACATGCTCCCAGGACTCGAAGGCTATCGGCAAGTCTCCCAATTGCGTCATGCAGCCCTTCAAGCTGATGCCCTGGTTCAGCTGCAGCCATTTTTTGGCCACCGCACCGGCGGCGACCATGGGCGCGGTCAGCCGAGCCGACGACCGACCGCCACCGCGCGGATCACGCACACCGTATTTATGGGCATAGGTGTAGTCGGCATGGCCGGGGCGAAAGGTGTCGAGCAGGTTGCCGTAGTCTTTGCTGCGCTGGTCGGTGTTGCGGATCAGCAGCGCGATCGGGGTGCCGGTGGTCTGGCCTTCGTAGACGCCTGAGAGGATTTCTACCGCATCGGCCTCATTGCGCTGGGTCACATGGCGACTGGTGCCGGGGCGGCGGCGGTCGAGGTCGGGTTGGATGTCGGCTTCGCTGAGCGCGAGCCCCGGCGGGCAGCCGTCGATCACGCAGCCGACGGCCGGCCCATGCGACTCACCGAAATTGGTGACCGCGAAAAGATGTCCAAAAGTGTTGCCGCTCATGCCGGGGATTATCCCCGAGCCAGCGGCGGGCCTGCCGGGTCTGAATTACTGCGTGGCGCTGGCCTGATCATCGCCCGGCCAGTCGCGGATATAGGCTTTGAGCAGCTTGTTTTCGAAGTTCTGGCTGTCGACCACCGCCTTGGCCACATCGTAAAAGCTGATCACGCCCATCAGGGTGCGCCTGTCCATCACCGGCATATAGCGGGCGTGGCGCTCGAGCATCATGCGCCGCACCTCGTCGAGCTCGGTCTCCAGGGTGCAGGTCAGCGGGTGGTCGTCCATGGCGCTGCGCACCAGGGTCGAGCCCAGGGTGCCGCTGCTTTTGACCAGACTGAGCATGACTTCGCGAAAGGTCAGCATGCCCACCAGATCGCCATGCTCCATGACCACCAGCGAACCAATGTCTTTGTCGGCCATGATGGCGGTGGCATCGGCCAGGGGCTGGTCGGGCCGGACGGTGAACAAGGTACCGCCCTTGACTCTGAGTATGTCTGAGACCTTCATGACCGCTCCTCCTTGACTGATGCATGGCGCCGGGCAGCGAGGCCGGCAGTTCTGGCAATATAGCCCACAATCGTCCTCTTGCCAGTCACGGACTGCACAAACGAAGGAGCTCAACATCCCATGCCCGGCTACCTCGACCCCGGTTTTGACACCCTCGCACTGCATGCCGGCGCCGCCCCCGACCCGGCCACCGGCGCGCGGGCGGTGCCCATACACCTGAGCACATCCTTCGTGTTCGAGTCCAGCGAGCAGGCCGCAAGCCTGTTCAATTTGGAGCGGGCCGGCCATGTGTATTCACGCATCAGCAACCCCACCAATGCGGTGCTGGAGCAGCGCATCTCAGCTTTAGAAGGCGGTATCGGCGCGATAGCCACCGCCAGTGGCCAGGCCGCGCTGCATCTGGCCGTGGCCACCCTGCTCGACGCCGGCTCGCACATCGTCGCCTCATCGGCCATCTACGGCGGCTCGCACAACCTGCTGCACTACACCTTGCGCCGCTTCGGCATCGAGACCACCTTTGTGGCGCCCGGCGACCTGGACGCCTGGCGGGCCGCCCTGCGGCCCAACACCCGGCTGCTGTTTGGCGAAACCGTGGG
>CANHGF010000292.1 GCA_947460065.1 Comamonadaceae bacterium | reverse complement strand
TTTGCGCAAAGCGGCGGCCTGGAAGACCTGGCCCAGCCGCCCTATGCGGTACGCCAGCATCAGGCGCGGTTTGTGGCCTATGCGTGGGCGCAGGCGCAGCACGACAGCTTCGGTCAGATCGCTCTGCCCACCGACATTGGCCCTGGCGCCATGTTTTACCGGGTTGATACCTTGCAAAAGGCGGGGGTCAAGCCTGAGCAGCTGTCCGCTGACTGGGACAGTTTTCTGGGTGCCGGCAAGCAGATCAAGGACAAGGCAGGCGTTTTTCTGGTGGCACACGCCCGTGACGTCAAAGACCTGGTCATCCGGGCCGGTGTGCAGGCCGGTGAGGGCATTTATTACGACGCGCAGGGGCAGTCCCTGGTGGGCAGCGCGGCGCGGTTCAAGCGTGGCTTTGAGCTGGCCAAGCGGGTGCGCGATGCCGGGCTCGACGCCAAGGTCAACGCCTGGTCCAACGAGTGGGGCGAGTCGCTCAAGCGCGGCAATGTCACGGTGCAGATGATGGGCGCCTGGCTGGGCGGGCACTTGCAGAATTGGCTGGCGCCCCAGTCGGCCGGCCAGTGGCGCAGCGGTCCGCTCCCTGAGGGCGTGGCCACCTCCTGGGGCGGCACCTTTTATGCCATTCCTAAAAAGTCGGCGCAAAAAGCCCTGGCCTGGGACCTGATTGAGCACCTAACCCTGAACAAGGCGCAGCAGCAGCTGGCGTTTGAGCGCTTCAATGCCTTCCCCGCCTTGCTCGAAGGCCAGGCCGGTGCTTATTTCGAGCAGCCTGTGGCCTATCTGGGCGGGCAGAAGGCGCGCGTGCTGTGGCGCGACACCGCGCAGAAGATCAAGCCCAGCCGGGTGTTTCGCAACGACCCGATTGCTGAAGAGATCGTCAACGCCGAATTGGATCTGGTGCTGACCCGGGGCAAGGCCATCGACGCCGCCTTGGCCGACGCGCACCGGCTGGTGCAAAGGCGAGCGCAGAGATGAGTCAGCGGCTCACCGCACAGGCCTGGGCGCCCTATGTGCTGGTGGCGCCTTTTGTGATTTTGTTTTTGGTCTTCGGCCTGTTTCCGATTGGCTTTTCCTTCGTCCTGATGTTTCAGTCCTGGGATCCGGTGCAGGGCGTCTCGTCGATGAAGTATGTGGGGCTGGAGAATCTGAGCTTCGCGCTGGAAGACCCGCTGGTGTGGGTGTCGCTGCAAAACACCCTGTGGCTGGCGGTGGCCTCGGGCCTGCCTCAGCATCTGGTGGCCATACCGCTGGCCTATCTGATCAACGAGCGCTTGGGCTCCTGGCGCAATGCGGCGATGGGGGTTTACTTTCTGCCCTATATCACCTCGACGGTGGCCATTGCCATCATGTTCGGCAGCCTGTTTTCCACCGACTATGGCGCGGTCAACGCCCTGCTGCAAAGCATGGCGCAGTGGCCGGTGCTCAGTGCCTTGCTGCCGGCGGGCAATGTGGACTGGATGGGTCAGCCCGGCACCATCAAGCCGGTGGTGGCCTTGGTGGTGTTTTGGCGTTATGTGGGTTTCAACACCATCTTGTATGTGGAGGCGATGCAGAGCATCCCGCGTGACTTGTACGAGGCGGCGCGGCTGGACGGCGCCAGTGGCTGGCGGGTGTTTTGGCACATCACCTTGCCGCAACTCAAGCCCATGATGTACTTCGGCGTCACCTTGTCGGTCATCGGCGGGCTGCAGTTGTTTGAAGAGCCTTTCATTCTGACGGGCGGCAAAGGCGGCATCGAATATGCCGGCATGACGACGGCCATGTATATGTATCGCACCGCCTTCGAGTTCGGTGATTTTGGGCTGGCCAGCGCGATCTCCTGGCTGCTGTTTGCGGTCATCTTGGTGCTGACCCTGGTCACCAACCGCGCGTTTCGGGTCAAGGGAGGCTGAGCGATGACGCAGCAAGCCTCTGAAAACAAAGCCACACTGGGCCCGGTGGGCTGGCTCTTCCTGGTGCTGGGTGGCCTGGCGATGTTGGCGCCGTTTTATGCCATGTTTGTGTTTTCTACCCACGAACGCAGCGACATCTTTCGCGTGCCGCCGCCGCTGTGGTTTGGCGAGCATTTCCTGGACAACATCGCGATCCTGATGGATCGGATTCCCTTCTGGATCAACCTGGGTTGGTCTTTGTACGTGGGCATCATCAGCACCGCCTTGACCTTGCTGTTTTGCTCGATGGCCGGCTTTGCCTTTGCGGCTTATGAGTTTCGGTTCAAGAAGCCGCTGTTCGGCCTGGTCATGGCCACCATGCTGATTCCGTCCTTCCTGGGCATGATCCCCTCGTTCATGATCATGGATTTGCTGGCCTGGATCGACCAGCCGCGGGCTTTGTACTTGCCGGCTGCAGCGCCGGCCATGGGCATCTTTTTGATGCGCCAGTACATCGAGTCGGCCATACCGCGCGAGTTGCTGGAGGCCGCGCGCATGGACGGCTGCAGCGAGCTGGGCATTTACGGGCGCATCGTCGTGCCTCTGCTGGGTCCGGCCTTCGGCACGCTGGGGCTGATCACCTTCATTGCCTCCTGGAACAACTTCATCGGGCCGCTGATCGTCATGCGCTCGGTGGAGATGTACACCTTCCCGCTGGCCCTGCGCAGTGTGCAAAGCCCGGTCGATACCCAGTGGGGGGCTTTGATGGCCGGCTCGGTGGTGGCGGTACTGCCCCTTCTGGTGATTTTTATTTTTTCGTCCCGACGCCTGATTGCTGGCCTGACCGCCGGCGCCGTTAAGAGTTGAATATGTTGATGCAAACCAAAGAGCAGCCGGGCCTGTCGCGCTCGCAATTCCCGACCGACTTCATTTGGGGGGTGGCCACCTCGGCCTATCAGATCGAAGGCGCTCATGATGTTGACGGGCGCGGCCCATCGATTTGGGATACGTTTTGCCAGGAGCCTGGCAAGATTGCCGATGGCAGCAGTGGCCAGTTGGCTTGCGACCACTACCACCTGTGGGAGCAGGACCTGGACTTGATTGCGAGCCTGGGTGTGGGCGCCTACCGCTTTTCCATCAGCTGGTCGCGGGTGCAGCCCCTCGGGCATGGCGCTTGGAACGAGACCGGTTTTGCCTTTTACGAGCGCCTGATCCAGGGCCTGGCCAGCCGCGGCATTGCGGTGCACCTGACGCTCAACCACTGGGATCTGCCGCAGGCTTTGCAAGACCAGGGCGGCTGGCTGGAGCGCCAGACCTGCGAACACTTCGTGCGCTATGCGGTCGAGGTGGCGCGCCGCTTTGGCAGTCGCTGCGCCAGCGTGTGCACCCACAATGAGCCCTGGGTGATTGCGGTGCTCGGCCATGAGCTCGGCGTGTTTGCTCCCGGCTTTAAATCGCGGGCCAAGGCCATGCTGGCCTCCCACCATTTACTGCTCAGCCACGGCATGGCGGTGCGGGCCATGCGCGATGCCGGCTTGCAGACGGAAATGGGCATCGTTCTCAACCTCTCGCCCATTTACCCGGCCTCTGACAGCCAGGCCGATGTGAGCAAGGCCAGGCTGGACGACGGCCTGGTGGCCCGCTGGTATCTGGACCCCTTGGTCAAAGGGCAATACCCGCAGGACGTGCTCGATCACCTGGGCAGCGATGCGCCGGCCTTCAGCGCCGAAGACATGCGCACCATTGCGCAGCCGCTCGATTACCTGGGCGTCAACTACTACACCCGCAATTTCTCATCCACCGGCAACCCCTGGGATGTGCACAGCACCGGCAATGAGGTCACCGACATGGGCTGGGAGGTCTACCCCCAGGGCCTGACCGAGTTGTTGTGCAGGCTGCACCAGGACTATGCCTTCGCGCGTCTGCGGGTGACGGAAAACGGCGCGGCTTTCAAGGACGTGCTGGCCGATGGCGCGATCAACGATGAACGGCGCGAGTCCTATGTGCGCGAGCACATCCTGGCGACCAAGGCGGCTATGGATCAGGGCGTTCCGGTCGATGCCTACTTCGCCTGGAGCCTCTTGGACAACTTCGAGTGGGCCAGCGGCTACGAAAAGCGCTTTGGCCTTGTGCATGTGGACTACCAGACACTCAAGCGCACGCCCAAGCGCAGCGCGCTGTGGTACCGCCAATTCCTTGAAGGCTGAGCCATGGCCCGCATTGAGCTCAAGCAGCTTTCAAAGTCCTAC